>JALOLW010000204.1 GCA_025455795.1 Spirosomataceae bacterium | reverse complement strand
TCCCTCTTACTAAATTGAAATAACTCTCCGCGTATTCTTTTCGGAAATAAGCGTCTGGCACCAACGTGAAATGAGGGGTGTTGAACGAAATAGTCACGTTTTTCCAAGAGGTCATGCCCAAATACGGATGAGCCTGAACGACTGCCTGCATCCAAGAAAGGAGGCTTTGGTGCGTAATTTGGGTATCTACCGAATAATCTTCCAACGTCAATATACGCCGACTCGAATCGTCCAAAACACAAAATCGAAAACGCTCATTACCTATTTCTATCAACAGATGATAGTCGGCAACCCGATTTTGGTCAAAGTCAGGGTCGGCGATTTTTAGTAAAGGAGTGGTGATAATAGCTTGGGTAGCAACCATGTTGTTAGGATAAGTAGCCTTTAAGTTGATATATGTCTTGGAGTGTTTGGCAGCGTTGGAAAAGCGTATGTACTTCTACGGCAGGGAGTTGATGAATGTCTTCGATACTCATCCAGCGCAGGTCTTGGATGATTTGCTGCGAAGCCTGCATTTCTGGGTCCGTCCCCAGTTGGGCTTTGCCACCGATGATTTTTACCTCAAAAAACAGCTCCAACGCGTGCAAAGGCGGATTCATAAATTCATTGACAAACAACAAATCCCCTACTTCTATCACCAAGCCCGTTTCTTCTTGAAACTCCCTGGCGAGGGCTTGGGGGGTGGTTTCACCAAACTGCGCTCCTCCGCCAGGCGGACACCAAAAACTATCAGTCTGCCCGATGCCTTTGTGACTGAGCATCAGCACCTTGTTGTCTTCAATACAAATCCCGCAGACCCGCAGACGAAGCCTGTTGCCGTACAATTTCAAAACTTCTTCTCTCGCTTTTTCCATGCCAAAAACCCCAAAAGGGCTGCAAAGATAACAACTTCTCAGTAAGGACTTCCAGAAATATAGCTTTCTAAGGACGCAATACGTACTTTTTGGTCTCGGATAATGCTATTGACCACGTCGTTGATGGAAATGATTCCTTTCAAGTCTCCTTCGTCCACGACGGGTAAGTGCCGAATGTGTTTTTCAGACATAATGAGCATCGCTTCTTCGAGTTTTTGCTCCGACGACACCGTGATCAATTTGGAAGTCATTACTTCTTCGACGAGGGTTTGTTGAGAAGATTTTCCCTGCAAAATCACTTTGCGGGCGTAATCTCTTTCCGAAAAAATCCCCACCAATTGTTCGTCGTCTATCACCAACACCGCGCCGATGTTTTTGTCGGCCATGAGTTGGAGGGCCTCAAAAACCGACTGCTTGGAAGTAACCGAGAAAATGGCGTTGCGGGATTTGTCGCTGAGTACGTTTTTGATTTTCATCTTGTATGTGTTGGGTTAAGTATAAGTGAATTTAGGTCAAACCAAAATGGGAGTTGAAAGTATAAGTTTTCAAACACAAAATAAAATATTTTCTATTTATTTTTGGAATTCAAATTAAATGCTCAACTTGGGTTTTGGTGGAAACTATGCAGTTTGCGCCTTGACTTAAACCCTTTTTCCGAATGACTTTTGACTACATCATCGTAGGAGCAGGCTCGGCAGGCTGCGTGTTGGCGCACCGCCTTTCGGCCAATCCCGCCCACCGTGTGCTTTTGCTCGAAGCAGGTGGTCCCGACAAAAAAATGGAAATCCATATTCCTGCGGCTTATTCCAAACTCAATCGTACCGAAGTGGACTGGGCTTACGAAAGTGAGCCTCAGCCCCACGTCAATGGTCGCAAGTTTATGCTACCTCGCGGCAAAACCCTCGGAGGGAGCAGCTCGACCAACGCCATGGCGTACGTCCGTGGCAACCGCGCCGACTATGACGAGTGGGCTGCGATGGGCAACGACGGCTGGGACTATGCGTCTGTGCTGCCTTTTTTCAAAAAATCGGAACATAACGAGCAGTTTCAAGACCCGTATCACGCACAAGGTGGGCTGCTCAATGTCACGCGGGCGCAGGTGTACCGCACGCCCGTAGCAGAGGCATTTATAGAAGCCTGTGTAGCCAATGGTATTCCTCAAAATGAAGACTTCAACGGGGCAGAACAGGCAGGGGCGGGCTTGTTTCAGTTTACCATCAAAGACCAAAAACGCCACAGTACGGCGGCGGCTTTTCTGAAACCCATCTTGAATCGCCCCAACCTGACAATCATCACGCACGCGCACACCAAACAAATTATCATCGAAAACGACCGTGCCGTGGGCGTGGAGTTTTTGACGGGCAAAAGTACGACCCAACGGGCCACGGCCACCAAAGAGGTGGTTTTGTCGGCGGGGTCATTCAACTCGCCACAGCTACTGATACTGTCGGGGGTGGGTGATACCGACGAACTCAAACGACACGGCATCACCGCCAAAAAGCACTTGCCCGGTGTGGGCAAAAACCTCCAAGACCACTTGTTTACGGGCGTGAGTGCTTTGGCTACCGTCCCTACCGCCAACGATTCGCTTTCGGCTTGGGGCCAAATCAAAGGGTTGGCGCAGTATGTGTTTTTGAAAAAAGGCCCGCTGACTATCAGCCCGTTGGAGGCCAATGCTTTTGTCAAACTCCACACCAATCCCGACCCCGTGGATTTTCAGTTTCACTTTGCGCCTGTCCATATGGGCAACGACGGCAAAGCCGATTTTTACAATCCTGATACCTTTCCGCACACGAGTGGTTACACGATTTTACCCACGATTTTGAAGCCCAAGAGCGTAGGCTACGTGGCCCTTCGCTCGGCCAACCCGCTCGACGCGCCCGTGATAGACCCGCGATTTTTGTCCGAAGAAGATGACTTGACGACGCTCGTCAAAGGCACCAAAAAAGCCATCGAAATCATGCAATCGGCGGCATTTGCGCCTTACCGAAAAGAATTGATTTTGCCCATAGACTACAGCTCCGACGAAGCCATTGTACAGCACATTTACTCGCTTTTGGAGACGGTCTATCATCCGATTGGCACTTGTAAAATGGGCAACGACGACATGGCCGTGGTGGACAGTCAGCTTCGGGTAAGGGGCATTGAAGGGTTGCGCGTGGTGGATGCTTCCATCATGCCGCGCATTATAGCAGGCAACACCAATGCCACCAGTATTATGATTGGTGAAAAAGGTGCTGCCATGATTTTGGGAGAAACTTAAAGCCTATGCAATCACAACACACTCGCCGCGTGCTACTTCCTGCTCTACTTTTTTGTATTTGACATCGGCCACTACCCGACCGTCGCGGTACTGCACCGTTACTTTTTGGTTGCGGTCGGCTATTTTGATAGTACGTACAGGCGCTTGTTTTTCTACCTGACGATTGGCGTAAGCGTTGGGGCCTGCTTCTTCGTATTCCTCGTCGTGACGGTTGGTTTGGAGTTTGGGTTCATCGCGTCGAGCAGGGCGTTGCGCTTGTTGTTGCGGTGCTTCTTCCTGCGGGATGTGCGCTTTCATCAAAAACTCAATGGTCTCGAAGTTGATTTTGGTCATCAACTTTTTGAACAATTCTACCGACTCAAACTTGTAAATCAACAACGGGTCTTTCTGCTCGTAAGCGGCGTTTTGAACCGACTGTTTCAAGTCGTCCATGTCGCGCAGGTGTTCTTTCCATTCTTGGTCTATGAGCGACAACACCACAAATTTCTCCATTTCGCGCATCATCTCGCGGCCATTGGTATCCACTGCTTTTTTGAGATTGACCGCAATCTGCGTGCCTTTGATACCATCCGTAAACGGCACTACGATGTCCTGAACCGTAGCCCCACGGTCGGTGTAGAGTTGTTTCAGAATCGGCGTGGCCTGCTCGGCGATTGCCTTGTTCTTGCGCTCGTAGTTCTGTTCGGCGGCGGCGTATAGTTGTTGCACCCGCTGTTCGGGTTTGAGTTTGCCGTACTCAGCACGAGTGTAAGGTGGCTCAATGCCGAAATTGGTCAAAACCGCCAACTCCAACTCTTCATAGCTTCCTTCGGTGTTACTGACCACTTCGGTACACACTTCGTAGAGTGTATCGGCAATGTCTATCGAGAGGCGGTCGCCAAAGAGGGCATTGCGGCGGCGTTTGTAGATATTTTCGCGCTGCATGTTCATCACGTCATCGTATTCGAGCAGGCGTTTACGCATACCAAAGTTGTTTTCTTCGACTTTTTTCTGCGCTCTTTCGATAGACTTTGACACCATCGAATGCTGAATCACCTCTCCCTCTTCCAAGCCCATGCGGTCCATGATGCCCGCGATGCGGTCGGAGCCAAACATTCGCATCAATCCATCTTCCAATGACACAAAAAACTGCGACGTACCAGGGTCACCTTGACGACCTGCGCGCCCACGTAGCTGTCTATCTACTCGGCGGCTTTCGTGACGCTCGGTACCGATAATGGCCAAGCCCCCCGCCGCTTTTGATTCGGGCGTGAGCTTGATGTCGGTACCACGACCCGCCATGTTGGTAGCAATCGTTACCGTGCCGGGCTTGCCTGCTTCGGCCACGATTTCGGCCTCGCGTTGGTGCTGTTTGGCGTTGAGAACTTGGTGTGCAATCTTGCGGAGCGTGAGCATACGGCTCAAAATCTCCGAGTTTTCGACCGAAGTCGTACCCACCAACACGGGGCGGCCTTGGGCTACCAACGTACCGATTTCATCCACCACGGCGTTGTATTTCTCTCTGACTGAGCGATATACCTTGTCTTCTTCGTCTTTCCGCACGGCGGGGATGTTGGTAGGAATACTCACCACGTCGAGCTTATAAATTGTCCAAAACTCCCCTGCTTCGGTTTCGGCAGTACCCGTCATACCCGCGAGTTTGTGGTACATACGGAAGTAGTTTTGGAGGGTGACGGTGGCGTACGTTTGGGTAGCGTCTTCTACTTTTACGTTTTCTTTGGCTTCTACGGCTTGGTGCAAGCCATCCGACCAGCGGCGCCCCTCCATGATACGACCCGTCTGTTCGTCCACGATTTTGACCTTGCCATCCATAATCACGTAATCCACATCGCGCTCAAACAGCGAGTACGCTTTCAACAACTGCTGTACGGTGTGTACGCGCTGCGTTTTGATGGAATAATCACGGATGATAGCATCCTTTTCGAGGAGTTTTTGCTGCTCGTTGAGTTCGGTATCCGTATCCACCGCGTTGAGGGCAATCGCCAAATCTGGCAATACGAAGAAGTTGGGGTCTTCGCCCTCGCGCGTGATAAAATCCAATCCTTTTTCGGTCAATTCGACGCTGTTGTTGCGCTCTTCGATGGTGAAGTACAGCGGTGCGTCGGCTTCGGGCATGAGTTTTTGGTTTTCGGCCAAATACGTTTTTTCCGTCTCCTGCATGAGGGTTTTCATGCCCGTTTCGCTCAAAAACTTAATGAGCGGCTTGTATTTTGGAAAACCACGGTGCGCCCTAAACAAGGCCAAACCGCCTTCTTTTTTGTCGCCAGCGGTGATTTTTTTCTTGGCATCGTTGAGCAAGTCAGTCACCAACCGCTTCTGTGCTTCCACAATGCGCGACACGCGCGGCTTCAAATCGGCAAAATCCTGCTCGTCGCCCCTTGGCACGGGGCCACTGATAATGAGCGGAGTACGAGCATCGTCCACAAGAACCGAGTCCACTTCGTCCACCATAGCGTAGTGGTGCTTGCGTTGCACGAGTTCTTCTGGGCTGTGGGCCATGTTGTCGCGCAGGTAGTCAAAGCCAAACTCGTTGTTAGTACCGTAAGTAATATCAGCCAAGTACGCCTGTCGCCGAGCCTGTGTGTTGGGCTGGTGGCGGTCAATACAATCTATGCGCAAGCCATGAAACTCAAACAGCGGGCCATTCCACTCGCTATCGCGGCGAGCGAGGTAGTCGTTTACGGTCACGATGTGTACACCTTGTCCTGCCAAAGCATTGAGAAAGGCGGGCAGCGTAGCCACGAGGGTTTTACCTTCGCCCGTGGCCATTTCGGAGATTTTGCCCTGGTGAAGTACCACACCACCTATCAACTGAACGTCATAATGCACCATGCGCCATTTGATGGGATGGCCCACTACGTCCCAAGTAGTATTCCAGATGGCCTTGTCTCCTTCAATTTTGATGTGGTTTTTCTTGGCAGCGATTTCTCGGTCAAGATAAGTAGCCGTTACTTCGAGGGTATCGTTTTCGCTAAAACGCCGTGCTGTTTCTTTCACAATCGCAAAAGCCGCTGGCAGAATTTGAAGCAGCACTTTTTCGAGTTCTTTGTCGCGTTCAGTGCCGAGGGCGTCTATTTCTTTGAATATCCCCTCTTTCACCTCCACACTCATATCGGTTTCGGTTTCGACGCGCTCGCGCAAAGCGTTGATTTTATCGTCTATGCCTTTGAGTTGGTTGGCGATGTACGTTTTGAGTTCTTCCGACTGCTGACGGAGTTGGTCATGGCTGAGATTGCGGAGTTTGTCAAATTCCGCGTTGATTTTGGCTACGTAGGGGGTGAGTTCTTTCAAGTCACGCTCCGATTTTGTCCCAAATAGCCCTGTAAAACTTTGTGTGAGGAATTTTATCATTTGATTCTAACTAAGTGGCAAGCCACAGTTACTGGTTGTGCGTTATTTGGTTAATAGACATTGTAACGATTATCGCACTCATGTCTTTAAATTTTTCTGCAAAGGTAGTTTTTTGTCAGCAGTTTATGCACAAAAATCGGGCAACAATCTAAAAGACAGACAAAATGACAGCAATAAAAAAGGCGTGGACTCAGAAGCCCACGCCTTTCGTTGTGTAATCGCTTGCAGAGAGGAAGGCAAACGACCTAAACGCCTAACCTTTTGATTTTCAGTATTTTACACTACATTTGTTTACTATCAGTCTTGCGCCCGTAACTGCCACTTTTGCCGTTTTACAGGCCACTCCTTTGCAACCTCCTTATTATTAGACACTTATAGACGTAAACGCCAAGTTTGACGATAACGAAAACGTTACGGACTCACTTTCAAATAGTTTTTGATATTTCGTTCGTATAGCTTCCTTCCCTCATTAGACCACTTATCAGGCAAACCAAAATAAATGTCAATATAATCAAGAACATCTCTAAGATGGTCACTACTTCTCAATGCCTTTTGTATCAAAAATTTTTCTTCAATAGGCGATAATGTTACGATATTAGTAACCTCACAATTCGGATAATTTTCTTCTATCCAGTACCAAACATCCATTGATTTAGGGATTTGTTTGAGTTCTACTTCTAAGTGTTCCTCGGTTTCATTGTTTAAAACTAAAACTTTTCCAAGTCGCTCATTAATAGCTTTTTCCCTTGTAATACGATGAAGGCTTACATCTAAATGATAACTGAACTCCTCTATTTTTCCTTGCAATCTCTTTAACTCCTTTTCAAGTTCTGCCACCCTTGCATCGTCTTTGCCCCCTTGCG
>JALOLW010000569.1 GCA_025455795.1 Spirosomataceae bacterium | reverse complement strand
GGCATTATGGCGCAAAAAAGAGTCGCGCTGTGTATTGAGGAAATGTAGCTGTGCTTTACTAAGGTCTTCGGTGAGGATGAGATGTGCTACGTCATTGGCATCGAAAACTTGTCGTAGCACTTGATTCGAGAATTGAGTATGTATCTGGAATTTAACCCCCTTCTCTACAAAAAAAAGCTCTAATTGTTGAACTAGCATGAGGAGAAGACCATTGGTATCTGCCTGAATTAAACCCAACATAGGCAACTCGGCACTAAGCAAGTTGAGTTTAGCCTCAAGTTTCTCCCAATCATTCCAATCACTCACTTTCAGACGCTTCCGTAAGGGATTTTCCATATACTTCCACGGTTTTTTGAATCAAAGGATGCACAAAATAACAACGTACATCATTTTTAGTAATGATGAGATTATTGCGTAGTACCTGCTGTGTAAACACGTTGTCTTTTCTACCTTCTGGTGTAGTAAAACTTTTGAGAACATGATAAAGAAGGCGGATAGCTTGAGAATCGAAAGTAAAAGAGCCAGATTTTTTGAATTCTAAATCAGCGATGGCCGTTTTCACGTGTTCCTTATGTACCTCTGCGCTACCAGATGTCTGAGCGTTAATGATAGCGTTTTGTAAAATACCTGTGAAGTCGTAAAGGAAACCACCTGACTTTTCAATGGCCAGTTCAATTGAAGATTGGTCTATTAATTGTTGGTCTTCAGCAATTCTAACTACTAATACTTGCTTCAGTAACTCTTTGTTATGCTGTACAATTTGAGAAAATTGCTTCTGACTACTTGTCAGAGGATTGTCAAAAATTTTCAGGCTTATCAAGAACTCATCATTGGTGTTGTTTAGTGTATTTCCCTCTAACGCAGAAAGGTGAACGGGTGTAACAACAATCTTACGGCTGAGGATATTTTTCAAATTATTGATACCGACGGCGTTGAATATTTTGTCAATCACAGCAACGTCCGTAATTTTTTCAAGTCCATCTAAAATCAATAATAAGTTTTTCCCCCGTTGTTGAAGGTCTGAATCTACTTTCGTACATAAATCATTCAATATATTGAGAAACTCAACAATTTTAGTTTTGTAGGTTTTACGAATACTTTCTTTAGTGCTTGCATCAAGCGACCATTTGATACCTAACATCCCAAAACCTATATTGTGAACTGCTTCAAGCAAGTAACCAGCCAATGACCATGTATTTTTTTGTTCAGTTATTTCAGTGACATTTTTTTTATCTTCCAGTTCTTTGAGCTTATCTACCAATTTATCAACGTAATCTTTGGAGAGATTGTGGCCAAAAAATTTTAAAATATTGTAGAAAATATCTACGTACATTTCAATCAAATCGAACTCTTTGTCAGTGAAATCTAATCCATACTGTGGATCTAAAAAGTCAATACTCACGAAATCAAACCGACTGGTAACTATTTCACTTCTATTAGTTAAATAGTTGAGACAAGTAGTTTTTCCACTGCCCGTTTGCCCCATCAGAAAAATGGTATCATTAGAAACGGTAGAAAAATCAAGGCGAGTTTCTAATTTTTTTAGTGTATCCTCGTGAATAGGAACATAAAATCCTTCTATGTTTTTCGCAGAAAATCCATCTTTAACGCCAAGATTTTGATACAATTGCTTCAGATTTCGGGCGGGTATGATGGTGTATTGCTCTTGCATGATGGAAAGAAGTTTCACCAAGGCTTAGGTCGCAGGTCTCGCCTGCTGCCACTGCAATCGGCGCTTTGAGCGCAATATCGGGCAAGGCTTGCAAGAACAGTGCCGTGGGTTGTGCGCCCGAAACGGCGTATTTTTCGTTGATGATATAATACGGCACGGCACTTACGCCCATCAGGTGGTTTTGATACAGCAACTGCTCCACCTCCTGTTCGCCTCTATCAGAGGTCATTAGTTCGCGTACCGACGTGGCGTCAAGTCCTACTTTTTCGGCCAAAGAAACGATGTTTTCGACATCGGCCAAATTGACTGCATCTTCAAAATACGCCTTAAACAAGGCTTCCACCATCGGAAGTTGCTTTCCTTGCTGCTGTGCGTACCAAACCAAGCGGTGCAGGCGGCGCGTATTGGGCGAAACAGCTTGATTTTCAAGGTTAAATTGTAATCCTTCTTCGGCTGCTACGCTCGTCACTTGGCGCAAAACCTGAAAATAGCGATCTTCTCCTCCAAACTTCGCACTGAGACGTTCTTTGGTGTTTTCGCCCTCCGTGGGCGTATCGGGCGAAAGTTGAAAAGGCAGGTAATTGACCTTGACGGTATAATCGTCTTGGAGTTGGGCAATGGCTTTTTCGAGGCGGCGTTTGCCAATGTAGCACCACGGACACACCACGTCTGACACAACATCTATTTTGATTTGAGGCTTCATCGTAAAACAGTATTTACCAGTTATTTATTTGTTACAAAACTCCATCGGGTGGTTGATAGTTCACTTTATTGAATTGGAAAATATTTTCTAATTAGCAATTTATTCGCCTGAATTAGCTAAAAAAAACGTTTATTTGAACCCAAAAATGCACGAAATTTCATTAGTCCGTAATATTTTCAGAACGTTAGAAGAAGAGTTCCCCAATGACATGGAGCGAGTCCGCAAGATTCATCTGAAAGTAGGGCTTCTCTCTAACGTTCAGCCTATTCTGATGCAAAATGCGTTTCAGGCCGTACTCGAAGACGAACCTAAGTACCAAAAAACATCGCTGTACGTAGAAGTTTTGCCTATTTTGATTCACTGCGCTGAATGTAACAAAACCTCAGAAGTACAACAATATCGCTTCGTTTGTGCCTGCGGCAAACCCAGCCGAAACGTCGTACAAGGTGAAGAGTTGCTCATCAGCAATGTCGAAATGGACGATTAATCTTAATGCCTCTTAACTCCTTAATGGTTCAAAAACATGAAACCCAAATCAAACCAAGCCGCCGTAGGCTCTATCCAGTGCGACAACACCACGCTCAATCTACTCAAAGTCAATGACTTTGTGGCTAAGGCCATTCGCGAACGACTCCCCGATATGCTGGTGGTAAACGTCTGCTCGTCG
>JALOLW010000203.1 GCA_025455795.1 Spirosomataceae bacterium | reverse complement strand
TTGAAAAAATACCTCGCTCGCCTGGCCTACCTTCGTAGTGCCTGTTCCTTCGTTCCCTGACGTGCGATTGGCGGAGATTCGTAATCCTCAAAACCACTTTATCTTCCACTTCTTAAACTCCCCCAAACGGGGCTTTACTGCTATGCAAAATGTCTTAGTCATTGGCTTGGGTAAGGTAGGCTCATTGGTTGCCACTTTACTCAGCAAACGCTTCACTGTCACGGGTTTGGATAAACGCAAGCCTTCCAAAAATTTTGATTTTGCCACGCTCGAAGGCGACGTAACCGACGCCACTTTTATTGAGCAAACCTTGACCAATTTCGACGCGGTGGTGTCGTGTATGCCTTACAATCTGAACCTGCCCATTGCCAAAGCCGCCCACAAGCACGGTATTCACTATTTTGACTTGACCGAAGATGTACCTACCACCACCGCCATCAGAGAAATGGCCCAAACCCACCGTGGCGTGATGGCCCCGCAGTGTGGCCTCGCGCCGGGCTTGATTGGCATTGTAGGGGCAGATTTGGCCAAACGTTTCACCCAACTCCGCGACATGGAGCTGCGCGTGGGCGCTTTGCCGCGCTATCCCAACGGCCTCTTGGGCTACTCTTTTACGTGGTCGCCGGCGGGGGTTATCAATGAGTACATCAACGATGCCGAGGTGATTCACAACGGCGAGCGCAAAATGGTGTCATCGTTGGATGGATTGGAAGTTATCAATATCGAAGGGCAGGAATTTGAGGCGTTTAGCACTTCTGGTGGCCTCGGCACCATGTGCGAAACCTACCTCGGTCAGGTGGACACACTCAACTACAAGACGATTCGCTATCCGGGCCACGCCAAGCTGATGAAATTTTTGTTGTATGAGTTGATTATGAAAAACGACCGCCAACAAATCGAGGATATTTTGACCGCTGCCAAGCCGCCCGTCAAAGAAGATGTGGTGTATGTCTATGCCGTGGTGGAAGGCTGGCAAGGCAACGACTTGGCACGGGAGGAGTTTTATCGCGCTTACAAGCCCGTTGAAATTGACGGCGTATCTTGGCGGGCCATCTCTTGGACCACGGCGGCTTCTATCGCGGCAGTGGTAGAAATGGTGGCAGCGGGTACGCTCCCACAGCAGGGTTTTATCAAGCAAGAAGATATTCCATTTGAAGCATTTTTGGCCACCGAAAACGGACAATTTTTTAAAGATTAACCACCATGAACACCTTAGAAACCGTCATCAGCGGCCTCATGCGCCGCTACCAAGAGCGCGTCCCCGACGTGCAGAAAATCATTGATGCCATGATTGCGGAGGGCATGATTGCTACCGCCGACGACATCGAAAACGACCACGTGGCTTTTCGCACAATGGGCGTGCCGCAGTTGGGCATCCAGTCGTTTGAGAAAATATTTTTGGCTTTGGGCTATCAAAAACGCGATTTTTACAATTTCCCCGCAAAGAAACTGAACGCTTTTTGGTACGCGCCGCCCACGCCCAAGCAGCCGCGTATTTTTGTGAGCGAGTTGCGGGTAGAACAATTATCGGAAACCGCCCAGCGCATTATCAAAAGTTATACCGACGAAGTCAAAACCGACCCCGCCGACAGTTTGGACTTGACCGACGGCGCGGCGATTGATGCGTTTTTGCACCAGCCACTTTGGCGCACACCCACGTTGGAAGATTACGAGACGCTCCTCAAAGAAAGTGAGTACGCGGCTTGGGTGATTTACAACCGTTATTACCTCAATCACTTCACCATCAGTGTTCACAACCTGCCCAAAGGCTACAACACCGTGGCTGAATTCAATGTGTTTTTGGAACGTATCGGTATCCAACTCAACGACTCTGGCGGCAAAATCAAGCAAAGTCCCGACGGTGGTTTACTCCAAAGTTCGACCGTAGCCGAAATGTTGGAAGCGACTTTTGCCAATGATAAAACCTACACCATTGCGGGTTCTTACGTGGAGTTTGCCGAACGGCGTGTATTGCCACAGTTTCAGCACCTTTCTGTCGAAAATCTCACACGCGAACATCGCCGCGAGGGTTTTGAGGCGGGCAATGCCGACAAAATTTTTGAAAGCACTTACACTTCGCAAACCGAAAAAGTGATGTAAAGTAGCACTGAACGCCCCGATGGTCGCAAACTGAACTCGTGGCACGACTGGTACAAACTCGCTTTTTATGAAGCGACAAGACTCAGTCGTGCCACGAATGAGAGTATCCTCGTATAAATCAATAAAGAACAGAAAAAAATTGTAGTTTTAGGCTTCATTAACCTACAACTACAAATGAAAAAGACCTTTTACCTCACTATGTGCCTGTTTTCCATTGTTTTGGGAGGCATGGCCCAGTCCAAAAAAGCCCCCAAAATCTCGCCCGAAGAAGCCCGCATTGAGCGGCTCAAAGCCGAAGTAGCAGCGGGTGTTGAAAAACGCGCCGAACTCGGACAACAAATCAACGACATGCTGTTTAGTTTTTCCGAACTTGGTTTTCAGGAGTTTGAAAGCTACCGGTATCTGACAGATTTGTTGGAAAAACAAGGTTTCACGATTCAGCGCGGCATTGCCAACATGCCCACGGCTTGGATAGCGACTTGGGGCAGCGGCAAGCCCGTCATTGCGGTTGGCTCAGATGTGGACTGTATTCCCAAAGCCTCCCAAAAACCGGGCGTGGCTTACCAAGACCCTATCGTGGTGGGTGCGCCCGGCCACGGCGAAGGTCATAATTCGGGCCAAGCCCTCAATATCATCTCAGCACTGGCTCTCAAAGAAGTAATGGAACGCGAAAAAATCGCGGGTACGCTCATGCTTTGGCCCGGTGTGGCCGAAGAGTTGGTGGGGGCGAAGGCGTTTTATGTGCGTGATGGCTACTTCAAAGACGTGGACGCTTGCATCTTTACGCACGTAAGCGACAACCTCAGCGTGGGCTATGGCGATGCGGGCAACAACGGCCTCGTGTCGGTTCGCTTCAATTTTGAAGGCTCGGCGGCCCACGCGGCGGGCGCACCCTGGCGCGGACGCTCGGCCTTGGATGCGGTCGAACTGATGAACATTGGCTGGAACTTCCGCCGCGAACACTTGGAAGTCACCCAACGCTCACATTACGTCATTCCCGACGGTGGCGACCAACCCAACGTGGTGCCTTCCAAAGCCGCCGTGTGGTATTATTTCCGCGAAAGGTCTTATCCCAAAATCAAAAAACTCTACGAAACGGGCGTTAAAATCGCCGAAGGAGCCGCCATGATGACCGATACCAAGTTTACGCAAGAAATCTTGGGGTCTGCTTGGCCAGGGCATTTCAACAAGCCCATTGCCGAGGCCATGTACCAAAACATCCGTAAAGTGGGCTTGCCTACTTGGTCGGAAGAAGACCAAATGCTCGCCAAAGCCTCTCAAAAAGAGCTTTCAGCACCCAAAGTGGTGGGTTTGGCGACCAAACTCGATACCATTTCGACGGGTGTAAGCGACGCCCCCACGCGCATGATGGGCGGGCAGATGATGAGCGTAGGCGGTGGTTCTGACGATATTGCTGATATTTCGTGGTCGTTGCCTACCATCGTGTTGCGTTATCCTTCCAACATCCCTGGTTTGCCGGGTCACCACTGGGCCAATGCCATTTCGATGGCCACCCCCATCGCGCACAAGGGCATCGTGTATGGGGCCAAGGCCGAAGCCATGACACTCGTGGATTTGTTGCTCAAACCCGACATCATCAAGCAAGCGTGGGAGTATTACAACAAAGAGCAAACCAAAGAAATGAAATACACGCCGCTCATTTCGCCGAAAGAAGTACCTGCAATTTATCTGAACAAAGGCATCATGGAGAAATTCAAGGGGGATTTGTCAAAATATTACTACGACCCTACCAAGTACAAGACGTATTTGGAACAACTCGGCATCAAATATCCCACCCTCCGCGACGACCAAAAAGAAGAATTGAAGAAAAAAGCCGCCGAAAGCGGAAAAGAATAGCGCATTTTGTCATCGTGCGTTGCAAACGCACGGCTCAGTGGTGCGCGTTACAAACGCGCACCATCTTGAAGAAAAAGTACAAGCCGTGGTTTATCTCGCTGAAACGGTACTTTTTTAAACACTTTTAGTGAGATGTAAACCAGTTGTTTACCGCAGCAACGCCTCCAACGCCTGATGAACTCGCTCAAAACCAAAGCGCTGCATCTCAGCCTGCATCAGTTCGGTGATTTGGGTGTTGCATAGATTGCCGATGCTTCCCTCGTGCGTGTGCTTGAGCGCGCGTGGTGCTTGGTACGTACCTTCGTTGATTTCTTTACCCACTTGTCGGTACGCATCCCGAAACGGTACCCCCTGCACCACCAACGCATTGACGCGCTCCACACTAAATAGCAGGTCGTATTTGGCGTCGGCCAGTAAATCGGGCTTGACTTGGAGATGCTCAAGCATAAAGTGAGCGATGTCCAAACAATCCAAAATCTCCTCAAAAGCGGGCATCAAGATTTCTTTCAACAACTGCATATCGCGGTGATAGCCCGAGGGCAAGTTGCTCATTACGAGCGTGATTTCGGTGGGTAGGGCTTTGAGGCGATTGGTTTTGGCGCGGAGGAGTTCGGCCACATCAGGATTTTTTTTGTGCGGCATGATGCTACTGCCCGTAGTGAGGTCGTCGGGGAGGGTCACAAAGCCAAAGTTCTGGCTATTGTACAGACACACGTCCATCGCCAAGCGCGAGAGCGTGGCGGCCACGGCAGCAATGGCCGTGAGCGCGGTTTGCTCAGTTTTTCCGCGCGACATTTGGGCATAGACCACATTGTAATGAAGCGTCTCAAAACCAAGTAGTTGGGTGGTTAAAGTACGGTTGAGCGGAAACGACGACCCGTAACCCGCTCCCGAGCCAAGCGGATTTTTGTTGGCCAGTCGGTAGGCCGTTTGAACCATGCTCATATCGTCCACGAGAGCTTCGGCGTAAGCCCCAAACCACAGCCCAAAAGACGACGGCATGGCGATTTGGAGATGAGTATAGCCTGGCAGCAAGTCGTTTTGGTGTTGATTGGAGCGGGCGATGAGCAAGTCAAAGAGTTTTTTGGAAGCCACGGCCACTTCCTCTAGGCGGCTGCGCGTGAATAGTTTCATATCCACCAGCACTTGGTCGTTGCGCGAGCGTCCGCTGTGAATTTTTTTACCCACATCGCCCAGCTTCCGCGTGAGCATCAGTTCTACCTGCGAATGTACATCCTCTACCCCATCCTCAATCTCAAACTCCCCTTTTTGAATCAAATTGTGGATATGTTTTAACTCGAGACTCAGCACCCGCAACTCGTCACTACTCAGTAGTCCTACGCTGGCGAGCATCTGAGCGTGGGCGATGTTGCCCAGCACGTCGTGCGAGGCCAAATACAAATCCATCTCACGGTCGCGCCCGACAGTGAACTTTTCGATTTTTTCAGAAATAGAGGTCGTTTCTTTTTGCCAGAGTTTCATGGGGAGGTGGCGAGTTGTGTCTTTAATGGGTGTTTTTTGTGCCAAAATAGCCGTAGCGTTTGCCGTCAAAAGGCAAAACATCACAAAGATTTTCATGTTACATCTTGAGATTTAAGTGAAAACTTACTGCGGCTTGAGTGGCAAATTAAGCCCTTTTTGGGAATTTTACCTATTTTTCAGGCATCAAAAATATTGGTGGTTTCATAGAGGTTGATGTATGTAACTATCAGCTACCGTTGCTAATAACGACCCAAATCGAAATCGTTGGTTTTCAACGCCTCTGAACATTTCTTTCCAGTCTCCGCCTATTTTAATCAAAAAATTTAATTGTCACTTTCTCAAAATCTCCACCAGCCCCATCGCCCACGAAAAGCCCAACTTTACCATCGTGTCGGTCGTTGAGTTTTTCTACTGTCAATGACGGTTTGGCGGCATCGTTGATGTACCCTTCCACGGTTTTGTATCGAATCACCAACCGCATCTTAAACCAACCATTTGGGTCGGGCGGATTGACGATTTCTTTCTCAAATTCGCCATTTCTGGTTTCTCTCAATTTTTTCCAAGTAAAATCTGGATGAGCGATGTACTGAATCGCATGGATTTTGCGAACCGAATCCTTGGCAAAAAAATTGAACGGTCGGCAATAAACCGCATCGTAGGTTTTGTCGTCAATTCCATGAAAAATTAAACCAATAAAACTGCGTTGCAGCACATCTTTGCCTCGCATCCAGACGGTGATTTCGCCATTTTTGAAGTTTTTTTCAGGCAGCCACACCAAACCTTCGCCTTCCTTGTCTTCAAGTTTGATGAAGTTGTGATTGTTTTCGGTTATGGTTTTTATTTCACGATTTACAACCACCAATTTCCCTTCTTTTTGGAGTGTTGAAAGGTCAAAGGTCTTGGACTTTTGGGCAAAAGTTACGCTCGATAAGAGCAGGAGAATAATTAGATTTTTCATCATTTTGTTTTAAAAATTCCAGACATCAAGTCAAGTCTATTTTCTCGAAACTGGAAGCAATTTGCTCACAATGTACGAGCCATTGGCATACACGGGGTGTGCTATATTGTCGGCAGAAAATACGCTCAAACCTCGCAAAACGAGCGTATCGCCACTGAACGAACACTTGAATTTGGCAATTCCATTGCTGAACATCGGACTCATCGCAAAACTTGCTTTTGTCGTAAGAACCGAATCTTTCAACTCATAAGTACCTGTATTGATGATAGATTGATTGAATCTGTCCAATTTTTCGGCATCGGTCAATTGCCAACTATGGCTGGTAGAGTTGTGGCTTGTCCAACAAAAACTGTAATGATTTTTCTGAAAAATTGCCTGACCTTCTTTGGGTATCGTTGTGGAGATACTACCATCAGGTCGAATGGTTTGTACCTTCACAAACGTCCATGCACCATCAACAGAAAGTTTCTTTTTGGAGGTGAAACTTGAAATAGTAATGATAGCCAAACCGACCAAAATCACCATCAGCCTTTGAATCAATTTCATCGTCTTTGAATTTATATTTTTACAAAAAAAATAAACCTATTTATGAATACAAAAGGACAAATGTTCACTTTTGATAGAAGGTCGAAAGAGAGTATAAATAGAAGAAATGGCTGATTCTAAAACTTCCCTTTTGCCAACAAAATCAATCCACAGCCAAACGCCAGACTTTCAAAAATTACCCGTCCCCAATGCCAATTCTCCCATCTTTTCAACTTTGTGGTCAATGCTTCATTAGAGATAGTTCTTTCTGTAAAACTCAGATTGGCTTCTTTGAAATACACAAAAAATGTGGCAAAAAACAAAACCGAAAAGCCAGCCATTAGCCACAACAGTCAGGACAAGCTGCGTACCGAAGAAAGTGCCTGTTGGTTGATTGGTAATCAGAGAAGAATATCCTCCCACCAAACATGGATTT
>JALOLW010000202.1 GCA_025455795.1 Spirosomataceae bacterium | reverse complement strand
TTATGATGCTTTTGAAAACCCCAAAATTATCTGGGGAGAATTGTCAGATGACCAAAAATTTTCATTTGACGAATCTG
The DNA here is from genome assembly GCA_025455795.1 of Spirosomataceae bacterium. Lineage (GTDB taxonomy): Bacteria > Bacteroidota > Bacteroidia > Cytophagales > Spirosomataceae > Runella. Next base: position 13,421 of record JALOLW010000202.1, on the reverse strand, counting down.
GTTCTTTTGCAAACAATACCATATTCTTCATGATTGGTAATGATTTGAAATACATTTTGGCTGTCTTAAACTCTAAAATCGCAAAATGGTATTTTCTGCAAATCAGTACAACGTCAGGTATGGGTACAAATCGTTGGTTAAAATATAAAATTGAGCAATTACCCATCAAAATTCCTACTCCCGCCCAACAATCTGAAATAGAAGCCCTCGTTGAAAAAATCATTGAAGGCAAGAAAAACGGCGAAGATACGAGCGCGTGGGAGGCCGAGATAGACGCGCTCGTGTATGCGCTCTATGGGCTGTCGGAGGAGGAGATAGCAGTAATAGACCCAACCTATGAGGTTTCAAAAACCTTATAGGTTGGGATGTATGAGCTTCTCTCCAAATTCGTGTAAGGATTGAGATATTTCGGCGTTTCTTTTGGTTTTGCACAAAGTTAAAAAACATCCCAAAATTACTCTGAGGCTGTGTCTTCACAGCCTCAGAGTTTTACTTCATCAGCTTCTTGTATTTGATGCGCGTAGGAGTAGCTTCGTTGCCGAGGCGTTTACGGCGGTTTTCTTCGTATTCTGAAAAATTCCCCTCAAACCAATACACCTGTGAGTCGCCTTCAAAAGCCAAAATGTGCGTGCAGATGCGATCCAAAAACCAGCGGTCGTGCGAGATGACCACGGCACAGCCCGCAAAGTTTTCCAATCCCTCTTCCAACGCCCGCAACGTGTTCACGTCCAAGTCGTTGGTAGGCTCGTCGAGCAGTAGCAGGTTGCCGCCTTCTTTGAGCATCATGGCCAAGTGAACGCGGTTGCGCTCCCCACCCGACAAATTGCCGATTTTCTTTTCTTGGTCGCTGCCCGCAAAGTTAAACTTGCTCACGTACGCGCGGGCGTTGGCCTGCTTGCCACCGAGCATAATCCAGTCGTTGCCTTCTGATATTTGTTGATACACCGTCTTGTTGGCGTCGAGTTGGTTGTGTTCTTGGTCCACATACGAGAGCTGAACAGTATCGCCCACGTCAATGCTTCCACTGTCGGGTTTGTCTTGTCCCGTGATGAGTTTGAAAAGGGTGGACTTGCCCGCGCCGTTGGGACCAATGATACCCACAATGCCCGCCGGAGGAAGCGAGAACGTGAGATTTTCAAACAAAAGTTTGTCGCCAAAAGACTTAGAAAGCCCCTCCGCTTCAATGACTTTATTGCCCAGACGGGGTCCAGCGGGGATAAACAACTCCAACTTGTCTTCTTTCTGTTTGGCTTCTTCGCCGAGCAGTTTTTCGTAAGCGCCGAGGCGTGCTTTTGACTTGGCCTGACGGGCTTTGGGGGCCATGCGTACCCACTCCAACTCGCGTTGGAGGGTTTTTTGGCGTTTCGATTCTTGCTTTTCTTCTTTGGCGAGGCGTTGTTGTTTTTGGTCAAGCCAAGACGAATAATTCCCCTTCCACGGAATCCCCTCGCCACGGTCAAGTTCGAGAATCCAGCCCGCCACGTTGTCCAAGAAGTAGCGGTCGTGCGTGACAGCGATGACTGTACCTTCGTACTGCCGCAGGTGTTCTTCGAGCCACAGCACCGACTCGGCGTCAAGGTGGTTGGTCGGCTCGTCAAGCAGGAGTACGTCGGGTTTTTTGAGCAGGAGGCGGCAGAGTGCCACGCGGCGTTTTTCACCACCCGAGAGCGTCCCCACGAGGGCATCCGACGGCGGGCAGCGGAGCGCGTCCATGGCGCGCTCAAGTTTGTTGTCCAAGTCCCAAGCGTCCAAGGTGTCCAGTTTTTCCTGCACTTCACCCTGACGGGCGAGGAGTTTGTCAAAATCGGCATCGGGGTCGCCGAAGGCTTCGTTGATTTGGTCAAATTCTTTGAGCAAGTCCACCACTTCTTGGGTGCCTTCTTGGACTACTTCCAGCACCGTCTTGTGGGGGTCGAGTTGAGGCTCTTGTTCGAGCAAGCCCACCGTGTAGCCTGGCGAAAACACTACCTCACCCGTGTAGTTTTTGTCAATACCAGCAATGATACGAAGCAAAGTAGATTTACCAGAGCCATTCAAGCCCAGCACGCCAATTTTGGCCCCGTAAAAAAAAGACAGATAGATGTTTTTGATGATTTGACGGCTTGGCGGAATGACTTTACTCACGCGCTCCATCGAAAAAATAATTGTTTCTTGACTCATTTTTGATAAAATTTTAGGGGGACAAATATCGTTAAAAAAGTGGTTTTTAGAGAAAGTTTATCAGAACATGAGGAAATTTTAATTACTTTTGGCTTCCTAATGCAAATACTTAACCTATTTACCGTTTACTATACTTACCACCATCTCAGCAGATAAAAGGATTTAACAAGTAATGAAAAATGCGACCTTAATGGACGAATACGGCTATGTCTTAGACGGCAAGGTATTCTTGAAAGGATATTTAGGTAATCCTGACCGCCAAATTGGCGAAGTAAAACGCACCGAGCAAGAAGCGATTGACTACTTCAAAAACCGCTTCAAAATTGCCGAAAGCAAAGTAGAACAACTCGCACAGGAAGTAGAAGAAGCCCAAAACAAAGGCTCCTACCTCACTAAGCTGGTTCAACTACGCAAAAAACTCCTCTCATTCGACGGGTTGGGTGATTTTATCCCTCTTCTCGAACGCCTCGACCAACTCGAAGGCGTACTGTCGGGGTTAATTGTGGTCAATCAGAAGAAAAATCTCGAAATCAAACACGCTTTGCTGGACGAGATAAGAGCCATCAAAGTAGAGGGAGAAGACTGGAAAGAAGCGACTGATTTGCTCCAAGAAATCAAGTCCAAGTGGATTCGGACGGGGCCCGTGGACAAAGAGTTTCAAGAAAGCATAGAAGCTGAATTTCAGGGACTTTTGGATACGTTTTTCCAACAACGCCGCGACTTTTTCTCGGAGCAGAACCGCATCATTGCCGACCGTATCGAGCGCTACAACGATCTGTTGGCGCAAGCCGACGGACTCGCACGGGTACGCGACGTGGACGAAGCAAGCCGCGTGGTGCGGTTGTTGAGAGCCGAATGGAAAGAAGTGGGCGAAATTCCCGTGAAACGCTCCGCCAAACTCTACAAAAAGTTTAAACGCTCTACGCAGCGCGTGATAGACCGCTACAATCGCGTCAAAGGTATCTCGACTACCCCACCAGAAAACCCACTTGTGACCAAACAACGCGAAATGGTGCGCGAGGTGGAGCGTTTGGCCAAAGAAGACGATATTATCCAAGCCGCAGAACGTGCCAAAGTGCTACTCAATCAGTGGCGCGAACTGCGCATTCCACCGAAAGTAGCCGACAAAATCTTGGCCGAACGCTTCCGCTCGGCTTGTGACAAAATCTTTGAGTTGAGCTACTTGGCACGAGTCATTGCCCGCAAATACCCCGCGTTTGAGATTCGGACTCCCGAAGACCAACTCAAAATCAAAATCCGCGAAATGGAGTGGCTTATCAAGCGCGAAAAGGAAGATTTGGAAGTCACGATTTCTTCTGCCCAAAATATGCTCTCCAACGACCCCGAAGCCGAGCGTCAGTTGATGGGTAAAATCAACATCCAACGCCGCAAAATCACCATGAAAGAGCGGATTTTGGAAGATTACAAATATCAATTGGGACTTTAACACTACTACCAAAAACTACGTGGTGAAGCATAGTGGTGGCGGTTGCCCAGGGTAAGGCCCAGCGTGATTTCGTGCGAGCCTGTACTGGCCGATTGTAGCACCGAAAGCGGGTATTCGTAGCCATAACTTACCGTAAACTTCTGCGCGAAGCGCGTTCCTACCCAGGCCATCAATGCGTCGCGTTGGCGGTAAGAAAAACCAAGCCACAAATTGTTGGCATAGCTAAACTTCAAGTTTAAATCCCACGAAATAGGCGCGTTTTGGGATTTTTTGACCATCAACGATGGCAAAAAATCCCAATCGTCGGCAAGGGTAAGTTGATAGCCCGTCGTCAAAAAAAAGTGCGGTACGACTTTGCCCTGCCAATCGTAGTCACCTTCACGAAAACGGAGGCGATTGGAGACCAATTGCTGCACCGAAAAGCCCGCAAAAAACTCAGGCGAATACACCCAAAGTCCCGCGTGTAAGTCGGGCCGAAAAGCGGCGATTTTGCCAGTGGCCACCACAGGGTCGCGGGGATTGGCCAAACGGATTTGGTCAAAATCGAGCGTGTGCTGCGTCACGCCTGCCGAAACACCTCCACTGACCTGCCAATAATCGTCCAACGGCCAATGATACGCCCCCGAAAAGGCCATCGAAAGCTGACTCCACGGCCCCGCTTGGTCTTGGATGATGGTGACTCCTACGCCCGCGTGGGCGTCGGGCAGGGTGCGCTCGCGGGTGTATCGTGGCTGCACGTAGCGCGGCGAAGCAGGTTCGATTTCAAAATCGGGATTGCCCACGGGCAGGTGCGCCGTCACGTACAGCGTGCGCGGAGCTTCGTCGAGTCCTGCCCACTGCCGCCGATAGCCCACGCGCCCGTCGGCGTAGCTTTCGATGCCCGCAATGGCGGGATTCAACAAAAAATTGTTTTGGTTGTATTGTGCGTAATGGGGGCGTTGCTGGGCGGCTGCGAGGTGGGAAAACAAAATGAGTAGAAAGCCCAAAATTCGCCAGAATTTCACCCTTCTGCTCGCTCTCTCAACGAGTGAGGGGGAACAAGAGCGGTTGTTTTGCCCAATGTTTTTTGGTGCTTTATGTAAAAATTGAGGTCTCAAATTGTCAATGTTAGGCGCAAATCTACAACGCTTTTGCCGCAAAAATCGCGCCTAACTCGCTCACTTTACCAAATCAGTGGCAATTTTGGCAGAAAGAATCGCTAACGGAATCCCACCGCCAGGGTGAACACTCCCGCCCACGAAGAAAAGATTGTCGAACTCCCTCGAGAAATTGGCATGACGCAAAAAAGCCGCGAAGCGGTTGTTGGAACTGTTGCCGTACAATGCCCCTTGCGAACTTGACGTTTTGGATTCGATGCTGCGCGGGTCCAAAATCGCCTCACATTCAATGAGTTCGGATAGATTGACGCCCAAATTACGATTGAGTTTTTGGATGATGTTTTGACGGGTTTCGTTGATGAGTCCGTCCCAATCTTGGCCGTTGTTGTTGGGGGCATTGACCATCACAAACCAGTTTTCGGCCTCTTGGGGCGCGTCGTCGGGTTTGTGCTTGGAGGTGACGTTGATATATACCGTCGGGTCGTGGTAGAGCGTTTGACGTTGGAAAAGATGCTCAAATTCAGCACGATAGTCGTTGGAAAAGAAAATATTGTGCAAGCCCAACTGCGAAAAACTGCGCTTAACACCCCAGTAAAAAATCAACGCCGAACTCGACTTAGGCTGTCGCAAAATCCGCGTCGGTTGTTTGGCTTTGGGCAGCAGCTTCCCAAAAGTATTGACCACGTCCATGTTAGAAATAAGCAAGTCGTAAGGGCGCACTTCCGAACCTATTTTCAGGCCAGTAACGCGATTTTGCTGGGTTTCGATGGCTGTGACGCGGGCATTGAAATGGAACTTCACGCCCAATTCTTCGGCCAAGTTTACCAAACTATCGGTGATATGCACCATGCCTTTTTTGGGAAAAAACGCGCCGATGTTGTATTCCAAATGCGGAATAATATTCATCGTGGCGGGGGTTTGGTAGGGGTCTGAGCCGTTGTAAGTGGCGTAGCGGTTGAAAAGCTGCACGGCCTTATCGGTCTTGAAACGTCGCTCATTGGCGCGGTTCATGTTGGTAAACGCCTCCAAACGGTGCAAATTGAGGTAGCCTTTGAGCGCGTCGCGGTTGAAGTACGTACTGATTTTGTGAAGCGAGCGATGCAGGAACAGCTTTTCGGTCACATCGTATTTCACGGCGCTATCAGCCAAGTGGTTGAGGAGGTTTTGGGCGGGTTCGCCCAGTTGCTCTTCGATTTCTTGGGCAAACGCTCGGCGGTCGGTGTGGGCAGTGAGGCGCGTACCGTCGTCCCAAAAATACCGGCAGGTTTCGTCGAGGCGGATGTAGTCGAAATAGTCTTTGGGGGACTTGCCCGCGAGGGCGAAAAGTTCATCTACCAAATGCGGCAACGTAAACAGGGCTGCATCAAACCGATACCCGTTGAGTTCAAAACTCGACAGCTTACCACCCGGGTAAGCATTGGCTTCAAAAACGTGAACTTCGTAACCCCTGACCGTCAACCGGATACTACTGGCAATCCCCGCAATGCCCGCTCCAATAATTGCTGCTTTTTTCATTTTAGGCAACGGCAAACCCAGTAAACTGGCGTACATTGACAGGGTGAAACCCAATTACTATATCAGAGGCAAGAATACCACGTTTGACGAGCTCTTCGGCTACTAAAATGTCAGAATTATTGGCTAAAATCCAAACTTTTGCAGAAGATTTGATTTGGAAATGAAATATAACAGAGTAGATGTATGTTTTATCATACCACCCTGTTTCAACCATTTGGAAGTGACCGTTGTTTTTATCAATAATTACCTGAAAATCAATACCTTCGATAGTCCTGTCTTTCACTTCTTGTTGGAGAAATGATTGAATAATATGCCGATATTTTTTTATCTTTTTATCCATGATACAATTTCTGAATTTGACACATCAAAAATAACCAAATTGACGCTAAAATGTTGACAAATAGCTTTGATATCATCATCCAAAAAAAAAGTACGGTACGTTTCTTCTGAAATAGCCAGAAAAAGTTTACGATGATTTTCTTTTTCAGACATAAAAAAGCGGTAAACGTTGTATTGGCCAAAGGCAGCGTGAAAGTCATAACTCATAGATGTGCCAATAAAACTTTTGATTTCAACTGCAATACTTTCTATACCTTTCTCTGCTGCTATGAATTTTTCGAGCCCTAAATCTACCTCATATGGCTTTTTATTGTTGCGTGGAATCAGATAAGGGTCATGGGTAACGAGCCACCCATCTTTTTCAAGTGCTTTGCGAACAATTTGGTGATAAATATCTTTTGCCATAGACAAATATAGTTCAACAAAGTAGAAAAAGCCATTTTTTGAAAAAAAAACCAAACCAACTTCCGTTTCGGTGCATTTTTTTGAGGGGGTTTGCTAACTTTGCCCAAAAGAGTACAAAACCCTTTTCAAACCATTAACGATACACAACCACTGATGACCAGAATCCTAATCATAGATGACGAGAAAAGCATCCGCGATGCACTGAGAGATATTTTAGAATATGAGGGGTATGAAGTGGACGAGGCCAAAGACGGCGAAGAAGGGCTGGCGATGATTTTGAAAGAATACTATCAAGTAGCCCTTTGCGACATCAGAATGCCCAAATTGGAGGGCTTGGACGTACTCCTTAAAGCGGGTGAAGCCAGCCGACCTACGCAGTTTATCATGATTTCGGCTTATGGTAATATCGAAAACGCCGTAGAAGCGACCAAGCGCGGGGCGTATGATTTTATCACCAAACCCCCAGATTTGAACCGCCTGCTCGTGTCGGTACGCAATGCCATTGAGAAATCCAAACTGATGGCTCAAACGGTTGATTTGAAAAGTCAGATTTTCAAAATCAACGAAATCGTGGGCGAGTCGGAGGTGATACGCAAGGTAAAAGAGACCATTGAGCGTGTAGCCCCTACCGAGGCGCGGGTGCTTATCACGGGTGCCAATGGCTCGGGCAAAGAAATGGTAGCCAAGCAAATTCACGAGAAAAGCAACCGTCGCAATGGATCGCTGGTAGAAGTAAACTGCGCCGCCATTCCGAGCGAACTCATTGAAAGTGAGTTGTTTGGCTATGAAAAAGGGGCGTTTACGGGGGCTACCAAGCAGCGCATCGGGAAGTTTGAACAAGCCGACGGCGGCACACTTTTCTTGGACGAAATCGGCGACATGAGCCTTTCGGCACAGGCCAAAGTGCTGCGGGCGTTGCAAGAGAATAAAATCACGCGCGTAGGTGGCGACAAAGAAATCAAAATCAACGTGCGGGTCATTGCCGCTACCAACAAAGACCTCAAACGAGAAATTGGCGATAACAACTTCCGCGAAGACTTGTATCACCGTCTCAATGTGATTCCGATTCACGTGCCACCTTTGGCCGAGCGTCGAGAAGATGTGCCGTTGCTGGCCAATAAATTCTTGGCGGATGTGTCCAAAGAATACGGCGGGCCGCCGCGTGTGATTCAACCGGACGCCCTGAGTTATTTAAAATCGCTCCCGTGGACGGGTAACGTGCGCGAACTCCGAAACGTGATTGAGCGTTTGGTGATCATGTGCGGTGATAAAATCACCCTCGACGACGTGAAACTGTACGCAAGTTTTGGTAATTGACACAAATGACAGCACCGAATTTTTCCAAATCCCCCGACGGACTCCTGCCCGTGGTTGTACAAGACCACCAAACCGCCAAAGTCCTGATGGTGGGCTATATGAACCAAGAAGCGTTTGAGAAGACACAACAAGCGCAAATTGTCACGTTTTTTAGCCGTAGCAAACAGCGGCTTTGGACCAAAGGCGAAACGTCAGGGCATTTTCTGCACGTCAAAGACACCTTGATTGACTGCGACGCCGATACGATTCTTATCAAAGCTGCCCCCGTTGGGCCTACTTGCCACATGGGCGCGGATACTTGTTTTTCGGAAATCAACACGGGCAAGGCGTCGTTTTTGAATTATCTCCAAAAAGACATCATCCGCGACCGCAAAAACAACCCTTCTGATGCTTCTTACACGAGCAAATTGTTTGGGCGTGGCATCAACAAAATCGCCCAAAAAGTAGGAGAAGAAGCCGTAGAATTGGTGATTGAGGCCAAAGACGCCAACGACGAACTGTTCAAAGGAGAAGCGGCTGATTTGCTTTTTCACTACCTCATTTTGCTCGAACAGCGCAACATTGACCTCGACGACATCGTGGAGGTTCTCCAAGCTCGGCATCAGAAATAACGACAACCTGTCTTGATGTGTCGTTAGGCACTCCATATCGGTAGAAACGTTAAAAACACAAGTTTTTCGTGTGCCAGAGGTACACTACTATCCGATTTATGTTTCAGCATATTCACAAACTTGCCTCGTTTTTTGTTTCTCCAAAATGGCTTTTGGGAAGTTTGTTGTTCGTTGTTTGTCAGCTCAATGCCCAAGTTCAAATCAACCTCAAACCGCAACGACCCAATGTTCGGCCAAGCGGATATTTCATCATCGAAGTAGCCGACAACCGACCTACCACGGCCAACATTGGCAAGATTTGGGCGCGGCCCGAACCGCTCACCGCAACCATGCCTGGGGGTGCGGCACGGGCTTTTGAAAACTTCCTCGGTCGCTACTTCAATCCTGCCCAAACCGATACGCTTACACCCGTTATTTTGGTGATTAGAGAACTCAAAGTCACCGAAAGCCTCACGCCCGCCAACCGCGTCAATGGCGAAATCAAAATGAGTTTGGGCTTTGAAACTTATCGCGACGGCAAGCGTGTGCTACTCACCAGTGCCAACGCCGCCTCTACCTACACGCGGGCGGGAGTGCCACCCGAAACATTGGTAGAAAATATGCTTTACAAACTCCTCGAGAATCAACTCAAAGGCTTCAACGATTGGTTTCAGAAAAGTGCCAAAAATACCGATGTCTTGGCCAAACGAGTCCAACTTATTTTGGAGCAAGATAGCATATCTAACGCCGTGGACACCCTTTTCTATGATTCCAAGCGCCCCCTCAACTGGAAAGATTTTTTGGGCGCACCGAGCGTGTTGAGTCGGTGGGCGGCGCAGATTTTTACGAGTTTTGGGTTTGAGGCGCGCTCTATCACCCGCAACCGTGTGGTGGAGCTACACGTGCGTACCAAAACGTGGATGGACCGCACCATCTCGTGGGTGCGTGCCGAGTCCAAAAACGATTATGTACTTGACCATGAGCAACTTCACTTCGACATCACGCGGCTGGCAGTGGAGCGATTCAGGCGACATCTCCGCACCATGACGTTTTCGGTAGAGGATTTTAGCAGCGAGATTCAGTACCAGTATTTGGAATATTACCGCCTCCAAACCCAGTTGCAGCAGCAATACGACGAAGAAACAAGCCACGGACTCAATCGCCCCAAACAGGCCGAATGGGTCAAAAAAGTGCGCGACGAACTCCGAACCTACGGCATCAAACCGCCCCGAGACTAACCTTTTTTCCATCCATGAACCAGCTCTACATCCTTATCATGCTCTGTGCCAATGTCGTCTTGGCCGAGTGGCTCGCCAAGGTTCACTTTTTCCGACATTGGAGCGCGGCCTTATTGGTCATCATTACCACCGCCATTACGGCCAACGTTGGGCTGATTCCGTCGTCGAGTGTACAAGTACCTGTTTATGACGGTATTTTTGGGTACGTCGCTCCGCTTTCTATTTTCTTTTTGATGCTCAAAGCCAACCTCCGCCACCTGCGCCGCGCGGGAAGTGTGATGCTGACATTGTTTTTGACGGGGGCTTTGGGAACGGTGCTTGGTGTTGTGGTGGCCTTTTGGGTTTTTGACGCTCCGCATACCGTCGGGCCGCTGCATTATGCTATCGGAGGAATGTTTACGGGGACGTACATTGGCGGTAGTATCAATTTCAACGCCGTGGCACTGCAATATGGCGTGGCCAAAGAAGGCACGCTTTACGCCGCTGCTACCGCCGCCGACAACATCATCACGGCACTTTGGATGGCGGCAACATTGGCTTTGCCTCAAGTGTTAGGACGACTTTTTCCGCGTCAAAAATCGTATCAAACGACTTCTGATAAAGACTTGGAGACGCACACCAACGACAACGAAACCGTCAATCCGATGGATTTGGGGCTGCTGTTTGGACTTGGTTTTTTGAGCATTTTCTTGGGTCAGCAAGTGGCTTCAATCGTCAAAGGACTCCCTGCCGTGCTGGTACAGACTACTTTTGCGTTGATTTTAGCCCAAATTCCCGCCATCAATCGCCTGCGGGGTTCGCGCACTTTGGGGCTGTTTTGTGTGTATTTGTTTTTGGCGGTCATCGGTGCTTATTGTGACATCCCCGCGCTCCTCCGCGACGGACAACTCGCCCTCACCCTTTTGGGAATCATCACGCTCCTAATCACGATTCACGCGCTTTGGCTATTTGGAATAGGGGCTTTGTGGAAGCAAGATTGGGACATGGTGGGCATCGCCTCGCAGGCCAACATCGGCGGGGCAAGCTCGGCCCTTGCCTTGGCACGAAGCCTCAATCGGCCCGATTTGCAACTACCAGCGGTACTGATTGGCGTATTGGGCAATGCCATCGGCACGTATTTGGGGCTTTGGGTAGCGGAATGGATGCGTTGAATAAATCGCGTGAGAAAGATGTCATAGCTGGAAATAGCAATATTCCTATTTGATTTATTGATTAAAAAGGAATTTTATCATTTTATGCTAAAAAATTTGGAAGTATAAAATCAATCTGCCACGTTTGTAGCGTCAAAAGCCAGAGCTAAGTCGCTCTGGCTTAACTAAATACCTAATAATATACATATTCGATAGAATATAAGTTTTAATTGTAAATTATTCAACACACCCAATCCAATGAAACAAATTTTCAACGTTACTTTTTTACTTCTTTTTGCCTCGCCGTGGCTGTTGGCTCAAAACAAACCTGTCATCAACGCCACCGTAACGGGCAGTGTGGTTGATGCGCATACCAACGAAAAAATCATCGGGGCAACCGTGGCCATCAAAGGCACAACCAACGGCGCACCCACCGATGCCAACGGCGAATTTGCGCTCATTACGGGCCAAAAATTGCCTTTTACGCTGGTGGTGTCGTCGGTGGGCTATTTGAAAAAAGAAATCTTGATAACCGAAAACAAAGTGGCTATCACGCTCGAAGAAAACGTCAGTCAGTTGGGTGACGTGGTGGTGTCGTCGCGGCGGCGGCAGGAAGCCGTGCATGACATACCGATTCCCGTGTCGGTGATTCGGGGTGTAACGGCAGAAGACGCGGGGGCGTTCAACGTAAATCGCCTCAAAGAACTTGTGCCTACGGTGCAACTTTATGCCTCTAACGCCCGCAATACTACACTCAATATCAGAGGCTTAGGCTCAACTTACGGCCTTACCAACGACGGCATTGACCCAGGAGTGGGCTTTTACGTGGATGGTGTGTATTACGCCCGTCCTGCGGCTACGGCCTTGGATTTTGTGGACATTGAGCAAGTAGAAGTATTGCGCGGACCGCAAGGCACGCTCTTCGGCAAAAACACCACGGCAGGGGCGTTCAATGTTACCTCACGCGCGGCCAGTTTTGACCCCACGGGCAGTTTTGAATTGAGCTACGGCAACTACGGTTTTATTCAAGCCAAAGGCTCGATTGCAGGGCCGTTGAGCAAAAAATTGGCTACTCGCATTTCTTTCACGGGTACGCAGCGCGACGGCCTCGTCTATAACACCCGCACCCAACTCTTCATCAACGATATGAACAACATTGGGTTTCGGGGTCAGTTGCTTTACGCACCTACCGACAAGGTAAAAATAACGTTCATCGGCGACGTATCTGACCAAAAACCCAGCGGCTACGGTTGGCCCGTGGCGGGAGTCGTCACCACTAAGCGGGCGGCTTATCGGCAGTTCAACAACATCATTGCCGATTTGAACTACAAACTGCCCTCGGCCAACGCTTTCGACCGCGTGATTGACCAAGACACGCCTTCCAAAGCGGGCAATCAGTTGGGCGGTGCATCGGTCAATGCCGACATCAAAATCGGCAATGGTACGCTTACTTCTACCTCGGCCTGGCGGTACTGGCTTTGGGACCCGCTCAACGACCGCGATTACATCGGCCTGCCCGTATTTACGATTTCGGCGGGCAACTCTAAGCACGATCAGTGGTCGCAGGAGTTGCGCTATTCGGGCAAAATTGGGTCAAAAATAACGGGCGTAGTGGGGCTTTTTGGACTTTGGCAAGATTTAAGAACCGACCCCGTGCATACCGAAGAAGCAGGCTCGGCCCAGTGGCGGTTTGCCCAAAGTTCTACCAGCGCACTCTGGCGCACGCCAGGCTTGTTCGACAATTTTGGCATCCGTACTACCTACGACATCAAAAGCACGAGTTTGGCCGCCTTTGCCCAAGCCGACTGGACGGTCAATGAAAAACTTCACATTTTGCCAGGCATCCGATACAACTACGACCGCAAAGTGGTGAACTACAAACGCGAAACCTACGGTGGCCTCCAAACGACCGAAGCGCCCTTGCTGGCCTTGAAAAATGCGATTTATACCAACCAAGCCTTTGACATAGACGCTTCGGAGGGCAATTTTTCGGGCCAACTTACGCTGCAATACAAAGTCAATAAGAACATCAACACTTTTGCTACGTACTCGCTCAGTTTCAAACCCATCGGGGTCAATGTGGGCGGGTTGCCTACGGCGGGCGGCAGGGTTTTGACCGAACTGGCCGAAGTGAGACCTGAATTTGTGAAACACATTGAAGTGGGCATTAAGACCAAACCCTC
>JALOLW010000201.1 GCA_025455795.1 Spirosomataceae bacterium | reverse complement strand
GGATTGGGGTAAGTTAATAGAAGCAATAGAGCTTTTTAGAAAACAAGAAGCTATATGTGCGGCTTTGGGTCATCAAAAAGGATTGGCTCAGAGCTATATTCATCAGGCTTTAATTCTTGCACAGTTGGGGAAATCGAAGGAAGCGATGAGTCTTTATAAAAAATCAGAAGGTGTTTTGGAGCGCATTGGGAGCAAGGATGGTCTTTTAATTAACTACACCAATCAAGCTATTTTATTACAAGAAACGCTTCAAAAACCCAATCAAGCTGAAAAAATGTTACAGAAGGCATGGGTTTTAGCCAAAGATATCAACGCTATTTCTGAGATTCATCAAATTGAAAACTTATTTAAGAAGTACCATTTACTCACTCCTCAATAGGAATGTTAGTTAGTATTTTTTTGAGGAATAGTACTTCAAAAACCTATCCTCACTTCATCAGCAGTACTGCACCGCGTTGAGAACTTCGTGGACGGTCGGGGAAGAACTTCGATTTGAACGAAACCAGATACGGATAACTCATGGGCGGATAGGCCGAAACCAGATACGGATAACTCATGGGCGGATAGGCCGCGCCTCGGTATTTGCCATCCCAACGCTGATTGAGGTCGTTGCTTTGGTAAATCACTTCTCCCCAGCGGTTGAAGATTTTGATTTCGTATTCGATGAGGTGGTCGCCGCGCACGATAAGCTCGTCATTGACACCGTCGCCGTTGGGAGTGAATACGTCAGGAATATAGACCCTTGGTTCGCAGCGAATCACCACCCGTGCCGTGTCTATCACTTCGCAAGTCTCAGGCGTGCTGATGCGTACCCGATACAGCCCGGGTTGATTGACCACGATACGCGGCGTACTGGCATCAATCGGCGGTAGCCACCGAAACGTAAGCCCTGCCATGCCCGGACGGACGATGATGGTGGCACTTCCCTGGTCAATGTCGCACAAGCCCACGTCGCGGGTGAGGTCGTATTGGGGGCGAGGTGCTACCGAAAACGTCGTTTCGTCGTTGTCCATACAGCCTGTGATGGCGTTGGTCACGGTGAGGCGGTACGTGCCTGCGGTTCTGACCACGAGCCGTCGGGTGGTGTCGCCAGTACTCCATTGGAAGCGATTGCCCGCGATATTGGGCAAAGTAGGCACTAAAATAACCGTATCGCCTACGCATTTGCGGCGTTCGGGGCCAAGTTCCAAAAATCTTTCGGGCGTGATACCCACCGTAATATCGCGCAAAGTCGTATCACAACCGCCCGCGTCGGTTACTTTGACGTTGTATTTGCCGGGCAGTAAGTTGTTGAGCAAAGCGGCGTTGGTCCCAATGGGCATTCCTGCGGTGTTGGTCCAAGCGTAAGTACGCGGTGTGCCTGCCGTAGCGGTCAGATTGATAGCGCCAGCATTGGGTACGGTACATCGGGCATTGACGATGGTAGGCAACATCCGAAGGGTGCGAATGGCCCGCAGCGTAAAAGCCGAATCAGTGGCGCAGGTGTTGGGATTTCCTCGCACGCGCACTTTGTACGTACCTTCGGCCAAACTTGGCAGGGTACTGCCGTTGCCCGTGAGCGGCATATCGTTGGCCGTAAACCACTCATATTGGTAGTTGCCACTTGGCGGATTCACGCCGCTGATGAGCAGTTGGCCGTCGCGGGTGGTACAGCCAGTGGGAGGGGTAAGCGTGGCTTGCAATCGCGCTTTGGGCAATGCCCTCACCGCTATCGTATCTTCATTGACGCAAGCCTGCGGCGTACCTGCCCTGATAGTGACCTGTACTGCGTAAGTGCCGGGGCGCGTGACTGTAATCAACTGCGTGGTTTCGCCCGTACTCCATTTGAATTGGTTCCAGTTGGTGGCAGTAGGTTTGGCGTTTAGCACTACCTGGCCACCGCCTACGCACAAGCTCGTGTCGGGCCCCAGCGAGTAGGCGGGCGGCTGACGCATGGTGACTTGAGTGCCACCTCTCACAAAACATTGGTCTTCTTCGCCGTTGGCTGCCCGCACGATGTAGTTGCCAGAGCCGCCGTTGGGCGTGATGGTGAGGGTTCGAGTTCGACCAATCGGTACGCCGTTTCGTATCCAAAGATAACTCTCTGCTTGTACGCCCGCGTCCAGCACGAGCCTATTGGCACAGGTATCTATGGGTGAGCGCAGACGAATCGGGTCGGGGGTAGCGATGATGGTGACGCGCTGCGTGATGGTGGTGTCTTTGCAGCGATTGACCAATCGCAAACTCACGGTATAAGTGCCAGGCATCTTGTACGTGTGCATCTGAATCTGCTGATTGGACGTCACGGGTGCCGAGCCATCGCCAAAATTCCAAGTATATGAATCTTTGATGGGGTCGCAGAGGGGCGAGGCTTGGAAAGTCGTGGCGACGTTGGAACAAGTATCACGGTACGTAAATCCAGGCCCAGAGGCGGGTTCGGTGAAATTTTGGACGAAGTTGGGCAAGCCCAATTGACTGGTTTTACCACCCAAAAAAACACCATCTTTGACAAAACGCACTTCGTCTTGTGAATCTTCATCGGGCCGATTGATAACCCCCAAAAACTGACTGTCTTGAATCGCCAAGTAAATCCGACTGTCTGAGCCGATTTGGAGCGCACCGTATTTTTGGGTGGCCGAACTGTCAATCAAGATTTTAGAATCAGCAATACGCGACGAATCACGGAGGCTGATGTCAAACTGCCACAGCCGCGACAGCGAATTCATACCGTCGCCTTGCAGTGAAACGTACATTTTGGTGCCATCTGCCGAAAACTCCACCCCGTAGGCTTTGGGCGGGGCAGGTCCCAAATCTATGGTGACGGGCGGCCCCGTGATGCGCCCCGAAGAGTCGTTGAAATTGAACAACTGCACAATATTGCGCGGGGGGCCGGGAACAACCACGGCCAATTTTCGCGCGCCAGTACTGTCAGTGGTCGAAAACTTCATGTAGCCTTCTCCTTGGGCGTTGGTGTTGTGGGGTACGCCAAGTGGATAAAGTGTCGGCCCTTCGATGCCCGCTTTGGTAGCGTGAAAAACCCGGAATGAGTTACTGTTGAAATCGTGGGTGACTATCCAGTAAGTCGTGTCGCGGTCGTTGCGAACAGAAGTAATCCGCTCGGTGGTATTGTCGTGGAGGGGTATATTTTTCTCGACGATTTCGCCGCGTCCATTGTTACGGCGCATGTCCACCACGCTGTAACTTAGCTGTTTGCGCCCGTTGATTTCGGAAGTAGTAAAAATCGTATAAAGGTACTCGCACCCGCGACACGTGGGCTGTGGCACTATCAAGGCCGATTGGGTAGAGTTGGGGCTACCTGCGAGCTTGGTCGTGTCGCCCCCTTTGGTAGCCATGACGTTGCCGAGGCGGTCATAGACGCGCAATCCGTCGGTGTAAAAAAGCAGTTGGCCTTTGGAATTGGAAATAGAAGAGGTACCTTCGGGCGTATTGAGTTTGCCGTCGGTGATAGGGCGTGGATTGCCACCCTGAAAATCAAGCCCCGCGTTGCTGCCAAAAAACCACTTGGCCCCTTCCTGCTGGACTTGTTCCAAACACACTTTGACGTTGATTTTGTTTTGGTAACTGCACCCGTTCACCGTCACTTCCACCGAGTAGCAGCCCGAGGTGTCCACGCGCATGGTTTGGGTCGTATCGCCACGCGGAAACCACGTGTAGGTAGCACCTGCGGGGGCGTTGGTAGGATAAGGATTCAAGACAAGTTTGCCCAAATCCTCTTTACAAATCATCGTATCGGTTTTCCAGTTGGGAAAGGGTGGCGGCGGTACGCCAATCGTAACTTGCCGTGCTACGCTGTCGCGCGTGCCATTGACGGTTCTGACCAGCGATACTGTATAAGTACCGGGGATGCGGTATAAGTGCTTGGTTGTCTTTTTGTTAGAGATATTTCCAGACCCACTGCCAGGGTCTCCAAAATTCCACTGCCAAGCGGTAGAAGTAGCCAGCGTATCGGCAAAACTCGCCGAATCACTTTTACACTCTTGGTCGGGAATACACAACCGACCGCCTACCCTAAACTGCCCCCACGCTTGCGTAGTCGCTGCGACGGCAAGTAGCATGAACAGACAAAATATGTGGAGGCGGTTTCTCATGGGTTTTGATTCGAGACTTCTATTTCAAATTTCGTGCCTTATTTCAACTACGTACAAGCACGTCTTGTTATGTTGTTTGTTTTTCAAATACGAGTTTCTCAGTAAAAACGCTGCATAGACCTCGAAAATTTTATCGAAAAAAATTATTCTCTAAAAACAGCGAAGGCTGCCTCGTCAAGAAGCAGCCTTCCACTTGGGCACTATGATTGAGAGTAGGGTATTACAATTTATTGTCGGCTTTCAAGTACGTTTTGTTGCCGTTGGAGTTGATATAGTACTGACCACCGCGCGGACCTTCGTAAATGGTACGGCCTTTGTCGTCTTTGCCAATGGTCTTGTCTGCACCTGCCACTTTCCGACGGGTAGTCATGTCGGCCTCTTTGCCGTCGTCGTCTTTGCGGCTTACCTTAGCAGGGCGAGCAGCAGGCGGGTTTTTGTCTGACTGAGTTACTTTTTTGTCGTCTTTCTTGTCCGCTTTATCAGCCTTTTCTTTTTTGTCAGCCTTGTCATCTTTTTTGGCAGTTTTCTCTTTTTTATCCGCCTTGTCGTCTTTTTTATCGGCTTTTTCTTTTTTGTCCGCTTTATCGTCTTTTTTGGCGGCTTTTTCTTTTTTATCCCCTTTATCGTCCTTTTTATCGGCTTTTTCTTTTTTGTCAGCCTTGTCGTCTTTCTTGGCAGCTTTTTCTTTTTTATCCGCCTTATCGTCTTTTTTGGCGGTTTTTTCTTTTTTATCCGCTTTGTCGTCTTTTTTGGCGGCTTTCTCTTTCTTTTCTTTCTTAGGTTTCTTATCGTCTTGGGCGGGGGCGTCGAAGATGATACCGAGGCACAAAATACTGATAAAGAGTGCAATAAGATTTTTCATTGTAAAAAAACTGTTTTGGTTGGTTGTAAATGATTGATGTCCAAAGTAACGCAAAAATTTGATTCATTAAGGTAAAGAAATCATTTTTTTACTGCTTTTGCAAGGATTAGACGGTGCATCAATGTACGGGTCACAATTCCAACAATTAGACACAATGAAAAAAACACTCCAATTCTCCGCCTTGCTGAGTCTTTTTTCGATGACTCTTTTCTCCCAACAGCCTTCTTTCAAGGTTGATGTCGTTGATAATCAAATCAATATTGGGTACGGATTGGCGATAGGTGACGTTGACGGTGACAAGCGGCTGGACATTCTGCTCGCCGACCAAAAAGACATTGTTTGGTACAAAAACGAGGGCAACTCATGGCGCAAATACGTGATGGCTTCCAACCTCACCCCCAAAGACAATGTGTGCATTGCCGCCCGCGACATAGACGGCGACGGGCGTGTGGAGGTGGCCGTGGGTGCCATGTGGAACCCCGCCGAAACCCGCGATTTATCGCAATCGGGCGCGGTGTTTTATTTGGTGCGTCCCAAAGACCCCACGCAGCGGTGGGAGGCTGTGCGTCTGCCGCACGAAATCACCACGCACCGAATGCGTTGGGCCAAAGTGGAGAAAAATAAATACCAACTCATCGTGGTACCTCTGCACGGGCTGGGCAACGTCAATGGAGAGGGAAAGGGCGTCAAAGTGCTGGCTTACAATATACCCAAAGACCCGCGCAAACCGTGGACGACGCAACTTGTGGACTCCACGCTACACCTAACGCACAATTTTGAGGTTTGGGAAGATGCCGATGCCACCAAAATCATCATTGGAAGCAAAGAAGGCGGCAAAATTGTGGCGTACCAAAAAGGGCAATGGCAAACTACCGACTCGTGGCTGGGCAAAGGCTACGGGGTAGGGGAGGTGCGCCGTGGGGTACTGCCCAACAAAGACACTTTTGTGGCGACTATCGAACCCATGCACGGCAACAAAGTGGTGGTTTTTAAAACCAACGGAGATTTTAGGAAGGTGCTGTCCGAGAAATTCAATCAGGGCCACGCCGTGGTGACGGGCGATTTTTTAGGGCTGGGCTACGCCCAAATCGCGGCGGGCTGGCGCAATCCCAACGCCGATAAAAAAGTAGGCATACGGCTTTTTGTACCCCAAGACCCCACTGGCGAAACGTGGCAAGAACACCCTCTGGACGAGCGAATTATGATGGCTTGCGAGGATTTGCTGGCGGCAGATTTGGACAATGACGGCGACTTGGACTTGATAGCGGCAGGTCGCGCCACGCTCAATGTACTGGTTTACTGGAATTTACGGATTCCGTAAAATACCATTAAGTAATCAAGCAAAAGTTTTCGGGGGCTTGATTCGTCGCACTCAGCCCCACAAGGGTTTTGAACCCTTGTGGGGATACACCCGAAAACTTCTGCTCAACTCCTTAATTGTAATTGTACACAAGTGAAAATAGGGTGTTCGCTGCTGCGATTTTGGTTTTTGAGTTTCAAACGCCGCTTAGTTTCCATCACAAAGCTACTTTTTCCGAAATCAACTTGGTGATTCGCCCCAAAGCGTGGAGAATTGGTGTCCCCAGCTTTCACGTAAAATCTCAGACTTTGATAGACGACACTAAACAAGTGCCTCTTGGCTTTCTTCCACGACGGCTGTTTCTTGGGCGGCCATCGCCACTTCTTTGCCATTGACCATGAGCGTTATGGGGCGGTCGGATAGGTTCTCGACACTTACTTGCGCTGGGCGTACCGATACGCTCACGATTTGCCCACGGAAGCCCACGCGGAACGAGTACCCGCGCCATTGAGAAGGCAAAAACGGCGTAAAATGAAGCTGCCCCTCACGCACGCGCATCCCCGCAAAACCTTTGATGACCGACATCCACGACCCTGCCATGCTCGTGATGTGAAGGCCGTCTTCGGTGTCGTTGTTGTAGTCGTCCAAGTCCAAGCGGGAGGTACGCAGGTACATTTCGTAGGCTTTTTCTTGGTAGCCCAGCTGCGCCGCCAAAATCACGTGTACGCACGGCGACAGCGACGACTCATGCACAGTCATGGGTTCGTAGAAGTCAAAATTGCGGCGGAGAATGTCGAGATTGAAATCATCTTCAAAGAAATACAACCCTTGCAGCACGTCGGCTTGCTTGATGAAGCACGAACGCAAAATCCTATCCCACGACCATTTTTGGTTGATGGGGCGATGTTCGGCAATGTCGTGAACGGTCAATAGTTCTTTGTCTAAAAACCCGTCCTGCTGCAAAAACACGCCCCGTTGCTCATCGTAGGGGAAATACATGTTGTCCACAATGTGTTGCCAATGTTGGATTTCGTCCTCCGGTAGAGACAGGGCATGCCCTGTCTCTACGGCACAATCAATCGTATATTTCAAACACCAGGCCGCGATGTAATTGGTGTACCAGTTGTTATTGACGTTGTTTTCGTATTCGTTGGGGCCTGTTACGCCGAGCATCACGTATTTTTGTTTGTCTGCCGACCAATTGACGCGTTGCGCCCAGAAACGCGCAATGCCAATCAACACGTCAAGACCGTACTCGACCAGGTACGCCTCGTCGCCTGTGTAGCGGATATAGTCGTAGATGGCGTAAGCAATGGCGCCGTTGCGGTGGATTTCTTCAAACGTAATCTCCCACTCGTTGTGGCACTCTTCGCCCGTCATGGTCACCATTGGGTACAAGGCTGCCCCTTCTTTAAAACCCAGATTTTGGGCATTTTCGATGGCTTTTTGGAGGTGTTTGTGGCGATATACGAGCAGATTTCTTGCTACTTTCTGGTCGGCAGTGGCCAAATAAAACGGTAAGCAGTAGGCTTCGGTGTCCCAGTAGGTGCTGCCGCCGTATTTTTCGCCCGTAAAGCCCTTCGGTCCGATATTGAGGCGAGCATCTTCACCCGTGTAAGTCTGTTCCATCTGAAAAATACAGAACCG
>JALOLW010000200.1 GCA_025455795.1 Spirosomataceae bacterium | reverse complement strand
ACTTGGTCATCAATGGTAAAGCGGGTAGAATACCGCTTCATGTAAGATTGTTTCAGCAAACCTTGGTCATCGCGGTAGCCCAACGAAAGGTTGTATTGGGTGCGCTCATTGCCACCGCTAAAAGCCAATTGGTGGTTTTGAGACAGTTTGTTTTGGGTAGTTTCTTTCAACCAATCGGTATCAAACTTATTCGATCCATCTGGATTCCAGACGCGAGGGTCCACTCGGCGTAGCTTTGGATTGAGGTTGGCAAATCTACCAGCCGCCCAGCCAACAGGGTCGTATTTGGCCATATTGGCGTAAGCCAAGTCTTCTACGGCCATGTATTCTTTGGCGTTCAAGACGCGGGGGCGGTTGGGGCCGATGGTATTTACGCTAAAATCGGCATTGTACGTTACACTACCTTCGCCTGCTTTTCCTTTTTTGGTGGTTACCAAAATAACACCGTTGGCACCTCTCGCCCCATAGATAGCTGTAGAAGAAGCATCTTTCAGTACTTCTACCGATACGATGTCGTTGGGGTTGATGTAGTCAATCGCCGACGTAAACTGCGTTTGGTTTCCTTGTGGCATCATCACACCATCCACTACATACAACGGGTTGTTGGAAGAGTTAATAGAGCTAAAACCGCGCACCCGCACGGTGGTTCTACCGCCGGGGCGACCAGAGTTGGTATTGACTTGTACCCCAGCCATTCGGCCCGAAAGCTGCTGTGCCAACGAAGGCGCAGGACGCTCCATGAGTTGTTCAGCTTTGACGGTCGCTACCGAACCTGTCAAGTCCGATTTTTTGAGTGTACCGTAGCCAATCACCACCACTTCTTCCATCACTTTGCTGTCCACGCGCATTTTGAGGTTGAGAGCGGTCTGATTGCCAATCACGATTTCCTGTGGTTCGTAGCCCACAAAGGAGAAAATAAGCGTAGCGTTGCGCTCGGGCACTTCAATTTTGAAGTTACCGTTAGCGTCGGTCGTTGTACCACGTTGAGTACCTTTCAAGACGACACTCACACCGGGAAGGGCATTGTTGCCTTCGTCGGTTATTTTACCGCTAATCGTCTTGTCCACATTTTTGACCTCTCGCGGGGTGGGAGAGGGACGGTTTGGGCCAGCATATGTGATGCCAACACAAAAAACAATGAAAGTAGCCGCTGACCAAAACCTTCTGAACGAAGGCCCAGGCTCGCGCAATTGTAGCAGTTTTGCCATGAGATTTCCCTGTCTTAGGGCGTTTAGGGGGTTGAAAAAATAGACTTTTGAAACTGATTACAAAAGTCCAATCACGATTGATATTACTTTAAATTAATTTAAAATCTGTATTAAGCCATTGACCGTTGGATAAATACTTTAAAAAGTCTTTGTGAATCAAGAAGATAGCCCCTAACTTCAATGCCTCGAACCCTTAAATTTTTACGATTATGGAAGACTTTTTTTTCGACGCGCACTTTCACCCTACGCTCAAAAAGCAGTTTGCAAATTCAGATGAAGTGGGTACGCTACCTGTCCGAAACCCGTGGCGTACAGCTCTTCGCCGTGATTTTTTACGAGGTTTTAGGATGTTGAGTATTCGCAAATGCCTCATCAAACCATTAGTGGAAAGCTCTTTGGTATCCCAATCTTCACTGGCCCAGCTTCGTGATAGCAATTACAAACTGAGCGTTGTGGTGCTATTTGCACCTGATAAGGGCTTGTTGGAGCTTATTACCAAAAACCAAGGATTCATGGATATTGTCAAGTCTGGAAAATTTGGCGATTTATTGGTGGAGGCACAGTTTTTGAGTTTGGTAGATACCGATGCCCCCTTTGATATTTTACGCAAAGATTTGGACTTGCTCCAAATGTCAGATACCAACGGTGATACGGTTGTCAAACTCACCAAAAGAGATGATTTCAGGCTTGCTCCCAACGATTTGCCCCGTGTTGTTTTCTCCGTCGAAGGCCCTCATTGCCTTCGCTCCAATATGATGGAGACAGACGAAGATAAAATCATCAATGACATCAATCTCAATTTGGCAGAATTGTCGTCCAAGCAAGCTAGGGTGATTTATGTGAACCTCACGCATATAGATAATTGTAACAGCATTTTTGCTAATCAAGCCTATGCAGTAGATGGGTTTAGGGCAGGGGGCTTTGATGAAGCACATTTGCGCCCCGTAGGCGATGGTCTCACAGCTTTTGGGGAAAGATTGGCACTTGAATTGGCAAAAAAAGGTATTTTGTCGGACGTGAAGCACCTTAGTTGGAAAGCCAGAAGGCAGTTTTATGCGTTCTCTAAAGTCAATCTCCCCAATTTGCCCATTATTTGTTCTCACGCGGGCTTTACGGGCTGTTGGTTTGACAAAAATGGAGAACGAATAAGCGATTATATCATATCGTCTGAAACCGAAGGGCAACAGCGTAGGCTAAAATTCGCCAAACCTACCAAACCAACTATCGGAGGTGTAGGGTTCAATGCCAGCAGTATCAATCTGTACAATGAGGACATTGAAGCGATATTTGAATCGGGTGGCCTCATAGGCATTTCACTCGACCAGCGCGTACTTGGGTATAGCGAAGTACAAAGATTAGGCGGTGAAATCGTCTCAGACAATGTGACTTCGTTGTCCATTGGCGCACTTGATGTAGATTTAGTGACTGATACAGAGTTTGTTTCATTACAAGAACTTGACATGACCTCTCCCTTGCGTAATCAGCTAACAATGCCTTCCAGATTGATAGAATGTATTCAGATAGAGGATATTACGACTGACAATAGCACAGACATTGAGGGCTTTTTTCACCCACGCCACTTCTACCTGCACGTACTCCATGCCATGCAAATCGCCGATGGTATCGGGGGCATGGATGCCGTCAAAAAAATGCTAACCGAAACACTCTGCATCGGTTCTGACTTTGATGGCATGATAGACGGACTCGATTGCTGCCCCGACGCGGGTGCTATCGGGGCATTCAAACAACGTTTTGTGCGAGAGTTTGGCGATTTCTTGGCCGAAGCAGGCATGAGCCTCCCGACGGGCCTCACGGTGGCGTTTGTGGCCGAGCGTATTTTTTACAAAAATGGCCGCGATTTTGTCTTGAAACGATTGGATGCAATCAATGCTATTTAAGCCCTACACCTCCTCCGAATCATAAACGACGACTTTTTCCCAAAGGTGGGCGCAGTCGGCTATGAATTTATGATGGATGGGGTCGTCTTGGTAAGCATCTTGTTCGGCTTTGGTTTCAAAAATCAACAGCCAAGAAATAGAATACGAACGGTCTATCACATCGCGGTGAGTATCAGCTACTTTGCCGATGTGTGCCAATTTAACGCCGTTAATTTTGGTCATCATTTCTAATCCCGCTATCAAAGCAGCGCGGTCTGCGGTGCTTTCAGGGTTTTTGAGGAAGAAAAATACGTGGTGGATGAACATGGTATTGTAGGTTTTTGAGAAAATAAAGCGCAAAACTACGCAAGTCTAATGCTTCGTGCTAATTTTGGGGGAATTTAAAACCCCACAAAAAATGTCTTCAAGAAGAAAGTTTCTCCGTTGGTCAGCTTTAGGAATGCCCGTGTTGGCACTGCACCAAGCCAAAGCCGCCGCTGTGACCAAGCCCATCGTTGTTTCGACTTGGGACAGCGGCCTGCCCGTCAATGAAGCCGCTTGGCAAATCCTCAAAAAAAATGACGGGAAAGCATTGGATGCCGTGGAAGCGGGCGCCCGCTCCATAGAAGCCCTCACCGTGTGCTGCGTGGGCTTGGGCGGCAACCCCGACCGCGACGGTGTCGTGACGCTCGATGCGTGCATCATGGATCATCAATTTAACTGCGGCTCGGTGCTGTACTTGCAGCGCATCAAGCATCCGATTTCGGTGGCGCGTAAAGTGATGGAACAGACGCCGCACGTGATACTTGCGGGAGAGGGCGCACAGCGTTTTGCCATTGCCAACGGTTTTCCGTTGGAGTCGGGTAAACTCTCTGCCGATGCCGAAAAAACCTACAAAGAATGGCTCAAAAAGTCTGAATATAAGCCCGTTATCAACATCGAGCAACAACAAACCAAAGGACAGAAACCCAAAGGTGGACCTTTTGCTCCGAGTTTTTTTGACGATGGTACTCCCAATCACGACACGATGGGAACCATCGCCATTGATGCGTCGGGCAACCTCGCAGGCGCGTGTACCACCAGCGGGATGGCCTTCAAAATGCACGGTAGAATAGGGGACTCCCCGCTCATTGGCCCAGGACTGTACGTGGACAATGAAGTGGGAGCAGCCGTAGCCACAGGACAAGGCGAAGAAATCATCCGCGTGGCGGGTTCGCACTTGATAGTAGAAATGATGCGGATGGGAAAAAGCCCCGAGGATGCCTGCAAGATAGCGATTGAGCGCATTGTTAAAATCAATCCTACCAAAGCCAAAGATTTTCAGGCGTGTTTTGTGGCCCTCAACAAGCAAGGCGAGTACGGCGCGTATTCGATTCACCACGGCTTTCCGTACGCGGTCACTATCAACGGAGAAGGGAAACTGCTGATGGCTAAAAGTTATTTCCCCAAACCATAACGCACAAAATCAATCTTCTGGATACGGAATAAACACAAAACCCGCGAAGTCGTCTTTGACCACAAAAAGACAGCAATATTCATCGGCGTTTTTGTAGTTTTCTTTGAACAAATCGGTGGATTCCAATCCGATAAGGTTGCGCTGCACAAACTCATCTAAGTACGACGCTCGGTAGTGCCATTCATTGGCCAGTTCGGTTTTGCCAATCAACAACGCCCCCAAGTCTAACTCCCGCTCGACCGCCACAAAAATAGGATGGTCTGAAAAACCCCGTTGGCGAATTTGATAGGAGGCTTCTTTGAGTTGGTCGGCTACCTTGACAAAATCCTGCGACACCAGCCCCAAAAGTCTTTTATTGACTTCTGGGGAGTTGGCGTCGTCCATTAAAGTGTTCTCGTTGCTGTGGTTGATCATTGAGAAATGCGTAAGTACAAAAATTGAAAATGCGACAATGAGGTGAATCTCTCGCTATGAAAACTTATTTTTCAAGTAAGTCAATGCGTGTTTGTAAGCGTCGGCGGTGGCTTCGGGGTTGTGGCGCGGATTGCTGGGGTTGGCAAAACCATGTGCCGCGTCGTACATCTTGACAGTCACTTGCTTGCCTGCCGTTTTCATGTTTTTCTCGAATTCAGCCACCATTTCGGGCGACGGCCCCTTGTCTTGGCTTCCAAAAATCCCCAACACGTCGGTTTGGAGGGTTTTGAGTTTTTCAACGTCTTGCTCAGGGCGACCATAATACATCACGCAGCCCACTACTTGCTGTCCACCCGCCAAAGCCGATTGCAGCGAGAGCATTCCCCCAAAACACCAACCGACACTGGCGATTTTGGCTTTTTTACCCACGTAAGCAAGCGCGCCCTGCATGATAGCCGTCAAGCGTTCTTTGGGGACCGATTGCATGATTTTGCCTGCTTCTTGGGGCGTAGTACCCACCTGCCCGTCGTACATATCAAGCGCGATGACATTGACATCTTTGAGGTCGTTGAAGTACGTTTCGGCTTCTTTTTTGATATTGTCGTTGAGGCCCCACCATTCTTGATACACAAAAAGCCACTTGTCTGATTTCTTGGCGGTTTTTAGCAAAAAACCTTTGGCTTCTTTGCCATCAGATGTGGCAAAACTGACCATTTCGCCTTTGCCTTCGTACTGATACGGTAGCGGCGTGGGGTGCCACGACTGAAACTCAGCACTGCTGGCCCAAACGGCCATGTCGTGGGCAGTGGCTTGACAAATCGGGATGGGGGCTTCGATAGGGCGCGGCATAAAAGCCTGCAAAGCGAAAATAAGACCAAGTACGAATAATTTTTTCATTGGATGGAGAGAAAAAGGGTTGTTATGATACATACTGAACAAACAACAACGAACCAAGCCGTAAAGTTTACGGCAATTATCAGTGCTGGACTTTCTACAACGTTATTCGGTTGGTTGCATTTCACTTTGGCTAAATCGTCTTGGGCTTTTTTGCGCTCAGTAGCAGTGCCATACAAAGCATTTCTTGCTGAACTCCCATCGTTATCAAAAATGACTTACTGAACGGTTCTGTAAAAAAAACTATAAAAATAGTTTGTAAACTACAAATATAGTTACACCTTTGTTTTCATGGAACGACTCACCAACAAAGAAGAACAAGTAATGCACGCGCTTTGGAAAGCCGAGCGTGCTTTTGTGAAAGACCTGCTGCCGTTTTTCACCGACCCACCCTTGCACTACAACACCGTCTCGACGATAGTGCGTAACCTCGAAGAGAAAGGCTACGTAGGGCATCGCACCTATGGCAACACGCACGAGTATTATCCGCTTGTGGTGCGAGAAGCATATCAAAATCAGTACGTTATCGGTAAATTGGTAGGGGAGTATTTCGACAACTCCTACAAAAACTTGGTGTCGTATTTTGCCCAAAATGAAAAAATCTCCGCCGCCGAACTGCGTGAAATCCTGACCATGATAGAGCGGGGGGAATAACTCAAATTCGACAACTTTTAGGAAAGTTGTCGAATTTACGATTCAAAAAACGATAAACCTAAAAAAACGATGCTATTCTTACTCAAATCCAGCTTGGTATTGGCGATTTTGACCACGGCTTACGCATGGTTGGTCAAGCGTGAAACGTTTTTGAGGGTCAATCGGTGGTTGCTGTGGCTCAACGTCGCGGCGGCATTGCTGCTGCCCGTTACGCCCCTGCCCGATTGGGAGTGGCTCCCCGACGCACCTTCGGAAGTAGTGGCCAATTTGGTGAGCAGTCAGCCGCAAGTAGTTGGTCATCAGCAGGATGTAGGAAACGATAAGCAGTCGGGAGAAGGGAATAAAACAGTTCAAATACCCCAAACAGTAAACCACAAACGCCAAACAGTAAACGACAAACCCCAAACAGTAAACCACAAACACCAAACAATAAACGTCCTCACGATTTTGTATTTCGTAGTTGTGGCTGGGTTGGCGGGGCGGTTTTTGGTGCAGTTGGTGACTCTTTGGCGACTTCGCCTCCGTGGTACGGTTTACAATACCGACGAAGGGCTTGTGCTGGTAGCCTCGGAGGCGGTGAAAACGCCGTTTTCGTTTTTTAAATGGGTGTTTTTCAATCCTGCCCAACACACGCCTGACGAGTGGGCGCAGGTGTACGCCCACGAGCGCGTCCACGCCCTGCAATGGCACAGTGCGGATATGGTGGTGGCCGAAATCTTCAAAATTGTCTTTTGGTTCAATCCGTTTGTGTGGTGGCACCACCGCTTGGTGCAAGAAACCCTCGAATACCTCACCGACCGCGCCGTGTTGGATAGCGGCATTGAGAAAAAATCGTACCAATTTCACCTGTTGCGTAGCACGCTTCAGACGGATACCGAAACTTTTACAAATCACTTCAACC
>JALOLW010000199.1 GCA_025455795.1 Spirosomataceae bacterium | reverse complement strand
CAAAATGCACGCCGACTTTTATTTGAACTCCCTGTATCCATTGCAAGATAGGGTTTTGAAAAGTATTGAGAAAACAAATAAGCACTTCTATCTGACAGGTGGAACGGCTGTAAGCAGAGTTTATTTGCACCATCGTTTCTCTGACGATTTAGATTTATTTGTCAATAGACTTCCGACTTTTCAGCAAGAGGTTTTAGAGATTTATGAGCAACTCGTCTCAAATTTTGATAATGTTGAAAAGTCGTTGTTTGACGAATCTTTCGTGAGATTATACGTCGTTGAGAATGGTATCAGATTAAAAATTGAGCTAATCAACGATGTTGGCTATCACTTTAACGGGTTTACTGAGACTTCAATTTTCAATAGAATTGACAATTGGCAAAACATACTTTCAAATAAAATTACAGCCTTATCTCGACAAGAAGGAAAAGATTGTGCGGATATTATTTTTATAGCGTTGAGTTATCCTTTTGTTTGGTCTGAAATCATCGAACAAGCTAACTTGAAAGATATGTGGGTCAATGCTTTACTTGCTGCTGAATCACTTTCGGTTTTTCCAGAAGCTAAATTGAGATTAGTAAACTGGATTACAGAACCAGACTACAAACAACTCATGGAGTATTGCCAACTCATCAGCCGTGATATATTGTTTGGTGAGGCTAATTCACTGTACCAACCAAAATGACCCCACAAGAAATACAATCCATAAAAAACCGCTTTGGGGTGATAGGCAACGCCCCCGCCCTCAACCACGCCCTGAGCGTGGCAATGCAAGTGGCAGCCACCGATTTGACGGTGCTTATCACGGGCGAAAGCGGTAGCGGAAAAGAG
This sequence comes from Spirosomataceae bacterium, assembly GCA_025455795.1. Lineage (GTDB taxonomy): Bacteria > Bacteroidota > Bacteroidia > Cytophagales > Spirosomataceae > Runella. Next base: position 6,590 of record JALOLW010000199.1, on the reverse strand, counting down.
TCTTTTTCCAAAATTATTCACAACCTCAGTTCGCGCAAACACGGGCCTTTTATTGCCATCAACTGCGGGGCGATTCCCGAAGGAACGATTGACTCCGAACTCTTCGGACACGTCAAAGGCTCGTTTACGGGGGCGATAGACGAGCGCAAGGGCTATTTTGAGACCACCAACGGCGGTACTATTTTCTTGGACGAAATCGCCGAAATGCCCATCGGAACGCAAGCGCGGCTGTTGAGGGTGTTGGAAAACAAAGAATTTATCAAAGTAGGCGCGTCCAAAGTCCAAAAGACCGACGTGCGCGTGGTGGCCGCTACCAATGTCAATCTGATAGAGGCCGTGCAGCGGGGCAAGTTCCGCGAGGACTTGTTTTATCGCCTCAATACCGTTCCTATCGCCGTGCCGCCCTTGCGTGAGCGCGGACAAGACATAGACTTGTTGTTTCGGAAGTTTACCAGCGATTTTGCCGAGCGGTACCGCATCGAACCCGTCACCCTTGCCCTCGACGCCCGCGATATGTTGGTGCGTTACAATTTTCCTGGCAATATCCGTCAATTGAAAAACATCGCCGAGCAGATTCAGATTTTAGAAGCGGCCAATCCCGCGCCCATAGATGCCCAACGCCTTCTCAAATACCTGCCCAATTACGCCTCGCGCTCGGTGACTTTTTTTGGGGCAAACGGACATGGCACTGACAATGAATCATTTGGTGAGCGAGAGCTACTCTATAAGATTTTGTTTGATATGCGGCGCGATGTGAACGACCTCAAAAAACTGGTACTGCGCGTACTCAACAATGAGGCTTACGGTAGCGATATATTGCGTGAACACGGCAACCTTTTCAGTAACCTTGACCCTGACACGACACCCGTCACCGACCCCTCAAAACTCCTGCCGAGTACGCCTTACCCCCCGCAGGTGGCTTCGCCCACAGTGGCCAATGTGATTCAACTTGACGACTACGAATCCAACCAAGTCGAAGATATTATTCACGTGAGTGCCGAGGATGAGTCGCTGTCGTTGGAACAAAAAGAGAAGGAAATGATTGTGAAGGCGTTGCAAAAAAACAACGGCAAGCGCAAATACGCCGCCCAAGCATTGGGTATTTCTGAACGTACCCTTTATCGCAAAATCAAGCAATATGACATTGAAGAGGATTAAGCACAACACATTTCGAGTTTTGAGTGCAGAATCTCGAATTAGAAATGCAATAGTTTGCAGTGGGCAGTTGACAGTTTACGGTTTACAGTTTATCGTTTATCGTTTGACGTTGCCTACTGTTTACTGCTTACTGCTGATTGCTGCTACTACTGGCTGCGGCGTTTATTCGTTCAGCGGTACGTCGCTTTCGCCCGACATCAAGAGCGTGAGTATTGTCAATTTTACGATGGCCGCTTCGGGTGGACCTGCCAACTTGGCCTTGCAGTTCAACGAAAAAATGAAGGAATATTACCAACGCAACACCAACTTGGCTTTGTTGCCTTCGGGGGGAGATTTGCAGTTGGAAGGGGCTATTACGAGCTACGAAGTAAGTCCTACCGCTCCCACGGCCCAAGACCAAGCGGCCTTCAACCGCCTCACCGTGACGATACAAGTAAAGTTTACCAACAACAAAGACGAGGAGAAAAATTTCGACCAGAGCTTTTCTTTTTTCAAAGACTTTCCTCAAAATCAGACCCTTAGCCAAGTAGAAAGCCGCCTGATTCCGCCAATTTTGGACCAATTGGTGCAAGATATTTTCAACAAATCGGCAGGAGATTGGTAAGAATCCACGTTATTTGCAGCCCATTTTGCTAATTAAATAGTATTGCGTATTGAGTTGATTGTATTGAGGCAACATACTATGAATCATAAAATGCCATAAACGTTCCCAATACGTGATACTCAATACTCAATACCTGATACCTGATACCCAATTCATTATACCAGACACCAATGAATCACAGCTACGTCAAAGAGTCATTTTCGTACTGGGCCGCGCATCCCGAAGACACCGCCGAAACCGATATTCAGCACTTGCAGGCATCGGCCAACGAATACCCCTACTGCCAAATGCTTCATATTTTGGTGGCCAAATCGTACGCGCAGCATCAGCCCCAACAAGCCGAACCGTTTATTCAAAAAGCTGCCGCCTACGCTGTCAGTCGCAACGCGCTTCGTAAACTGATTCAAAACGAGTTTGAATGGTCGGGCAATGTGAGAAGTCGTCAGTTTGAGAACGTGCTGATATGGCCCAACGATGACCCCAATCATCCCAAACTAAAATCCTATCAACCCGCTGCCAATTGGACCCTGCCCGAATTACCCAAAATCGCGCTGTTGGAAGAATTAGACGCGGTGATTGAGCAGTTTGCCAAGCGGCCATTGCCCGAATTACCACCGATTGACGATACCACGATTCGAGAAAGTGCTTTGCAAACTGAGTTGGAACGCATCAAAACGTCGCAAATAGAAGAAAATCTCGAAGAAAAACGCGAACAAGAACGCCGCGAACAAATGGCCATTATTGATTCGTTTATCGAAAATGAGAACAACATTAACCCCATCCGCGCCAATATGTACGACGTGCCGCAGACCGAGCCGCAAGACTTGGCCAAGCAGCGCAACAGTACCTTTGAGGGGCCGATTGTGAGCGAAGGCATGGCCAAAATCATGATACGTCAGGGCAAGATTGAAAAGGCGATTGAAATATATGAACAACTTATGTTGAAAAAGCCAGAAAAAAAGGCGTACTTTGCGGAAAAAATTAAGGAATTAACCACTGAGTAGGGTTTTAAGGTTTACAGTTTAGGGTTAGTAAGTGGGCAAGTTTTATTCTCTTTCAAAACAAAACCAACAAACCGTAAACGATAAACCTACAAACTTTAAAACTTTAAAACTTTTACAGAAATGTTCACCGTATTTATCGTATTGATTGGCATTATCGCCGTGTTGCTGGTTTTGATTGTTTTGGTTCAAAACTCAAAAGGCGGCGGTTTGGCAGGAGAATTTGGTGGCATGGGTGCTACCCAGATGTTTGGTGTAAAGCGCACGACCGACCTCTTGGAGCAAATCACTTGGGGTTTGGCGGGTGCTTTGGCCGTGTTGGCGTTGGTATCGCATTTGTTTATCGGTACTCCCGAAGCCAGCCAGGGCATCAACAGCGTCAACGTAGAAAAAGCACAGAGTCGTTCGCTTCCTGCGGCACCTGCTCCTGCGCCATCTACAACGCCTCCTCCCGCTTCGACGCCTACTCCTCAGCCTGCCAACAAGTAGAAACTGACCTTATCAATCAAATCCCCCACTCGTGGCACGACTGACACGAACTTGCTTCTATCTTAGTCGTGCCACGAGTTTTGTACATTATCAATCAAATCCCCGTGAACAAGCCGTTTGCGGGGATTTGCGTTTTTGGGAGTTAGTGCATTCTGTCACCTCTGAGGTCGAGGGTTTGCATGATGTGGGCTTCGGCGGCAAGGAGTTCTTTCCAACGGGCGCGTACTTTTTCGGCGGGGAGGTATTCTTCGGCCAATTCGATGAAATTGCGGTAATGCCCCGCTTCCGAAATCATCAATTCACGGTAAAACTTCCGCAGGTCATCGTCGCCGATATTTTCAGACAATAGCTTAAAACGCTCACAACTACGGGCTTCGATAAGAGCGCAAAGCAACAGGCGGTCGAGGAATACCTCTTCGCGGTCGCCTTTTTTCTTCACCACTTCTTGCAGGCGATTGACGTACTCGTCTTTGCGAGCGCGCCCGAGTTTGAAGCCACGCTTGTGGAGTTCTTTGAGCACCATCCTAAAATGCGCCCATTCTTCGGCCACCACGGGCGTCATTATTTCGACCAACTTTTCTTTTTCGGGATAATGCACAATCATCGAAATACAAGCCGAAGCCGCCTTCTGCTCGCAATAGGCGTGGTCTATCAAGATTTCTTCCAATTGCATCTCAGCGATATTGACCCAACGCGGGTCGGTGGGGAGTTCTAAGCCAAGCGTCGTGAGGGACATGAGGAACCGTTCGTTTTTATTTTTGGACGAAACTACAAAAAAGCCGTATTTCGTACTTCGTTCTCATTAACAAAATTCAGATGAATATTCAAAACAACACATTCTTGGTGACTGGGGCGGCTTCTGGCTTGGGTTTGGCAACGGCCCAGATGCTCGTGGCCCAGGGCGGTCATGTTATCATGCTCGACCTCAACGCCAACGTTGGAGCTGCCGCCGCCGCTGCTTTGGGTGAGCAAGCTCTATTTGTTCAGACCGACGTAACCGACGAAGGCAGTGTTCAGAACGCCATCGCCGCAGGGATTGGCCGATTTGGCAGTATTCAAGGCGCTATCAACTGCGCTGGCATTGCGCCAGCCGAGCGCGTGGTGGGCAAAAACGGCCCGCACTCGTTGGCAACATTTTCCAAAGTGATTGCCGTCAATCTGATTGGTACGTTCAACGTCATTCGGTTGGCGGCGGAGGCCATGCAGCAAAACACCCCCAACGACCAAGGCGAAAGGGGCGTGATTGTTTCGACGGCCTCGGTGGCGGCCTTTGAAGGACAAATAGGACAAGCAGCCTATACGGCCTCCAAAGCAGGTGTAGCTGGTATGACGCTGCCCATCGCCCGTGAGCTGGCGCGCGTGGGCATCCGCGTAATGGCTATCGCACCTGGGATTTTTGAAACACCGATGTTGGCCATGATGTCTGACGAAATCAGGGCTTCGCTTGGGCAGCAAGTGCCTTTTCCGCCGCGTTTGGGCAAGCCTGCTGAGTATGCGTCGCTGGTTAAGCACATTCTTGAAAATACCATGCTCAACGGCGAAACCATTCGCCTCGATGGGGCCATTCGGATGGGGGCAAAGTAAATACACTCAGCGATAATAGCCGTCACCCGTTGCAAGCGGGTGACGACGAAAAATGGTCAAACGCCAAAATTTCGATAAAATGGATTCTCGTCGTAAAACCCTTGAAACGGGGCATCTTTGAGATAATCAAACTTACGGCATATTTTGGGCGTGGGATTGTCGTCCGAAAGGATGATTTGCTGGTCTGATGGGAGGCCGATAATCGTACTGGGCGACACGCCCGTAATTTCGTGTAAGTCTTTGGCTGTTTGAAACTTACGCACCCCAAAAAACTGCCAAGTATGACAGTTGTTGAGCAAGGTTTGCCAGTTGGAATAGTGACGTTTGAGTTGAGTCAAATCTTGCCAAAACGACCAACACGCTACGCCGTAGCCACGACAAAGCGTAAGGATGGTTTCGAGCAAGCCAAACGACCCTAACTGCGCCGCCTCGTCGAGTATAAAAAGGGTCTTCTGCGGGGGAATCTCGGTTCGAGAGAGCAAGGCTGAAATCAGCGTACCGATCCACAACCGCAGTAACCCCGCGTGGCTTTTGAGTTTGTCGGGTGGGATAACCACGTAAATCGTCATCGGTTTGCCCGCAACTACATCTTCCAACGCAAAGGTAGATTGGTGCAAAGCACTGCCCACCCGCTCGCTCATAAAAGGCTTCAAATAACTGTTGGCCGTAGCCAGTACCGAAGGGCGGGTTTCGCGCTCGGGCATGCTCAAAAAAGCACACATCTCTTCGTAGGCCATTCGTGGCATTTTTTTGCCTATTTGGTCCATTTTTACGGCCAAATTGTAGGCCATATCGTCACTACAAAATAGTTCTCTTACACTGTTGAGATGGCGATTGTCTTTGCCTTCGCAAGCGGCAAAGTAGGCGATTACGCCACTCACAATCCCTTTGGCAGATAAATCCCAAAACGGTTCTTTCAGAGAGGTGTGGCCGCCCGTTATCATTTCGGCCATCGTTTGTGATTCACTTTCGAGGTCGGCATTGGGCAAATCCAGTAGGTCAAAAGGATTGAGGCGGTCGGGGGTGCTGGTCACGCACCCAAAAGGGTCTAAACACACTACTCGCTGCCCCATTTGTCGTCTGGCGCGGGCCGTGACGCGGTAGTTTTCACCTTTGGGGTCAATCACCACCACAGGTCCTGGATAAGAGAGTAGGTTGGGAATAATGACCCCACGCCCTTTGCCGCTGCCCGTCGGGGCGATGGTGATTTGGTGCATGATGTCGGCGTTGGCTACTATCTTGGTCGCTTGGGTAGCAGACTCAGTAGCCGCAGGGCGAAACCCAATCGCGTGTTTTGATTCGGTGTTTTCCCAACCCAACAGCAAGAGCGGTTTGGTTTTTTTGGGGGGAGAAACTTGTTGAAAAGTCATTGTAGAAAGTTTTAATTTTGGACACAAATCACCTCCTCATAACTTTCCAAAGCAAGCAATAGAAACCTTCTTTTCTTTCTTAAAATTTGAAAGCAATATTTCTTGTATGTTATCAAAATCTCCGCCAACTTTGTGAATATATAACACCCCAAGTAAATTTTACACTGTCAGTTTTTTAATGCGTAGATGCAGAAATGCGTCAATGTAGATGTGCTGTTTATTCAAGACAAACGCCTCGTTTTTGTAATGTTTCATCATTCAAACACCTACAACTATGGCGCGGAGCTCTAACCCTGTACGAGAATCTTTTTACATGAGTTTGCTGAAACTCATGCTCAATCAAGCCATTGCCAACAATCCTTTGGCGCGACCGTCGCAAAAGGA
>JALOLW010000198.1 GCA_025455795.1 Spirosomataceae bacterium | reverse complement strand
GGTGTGAAGCGGCACTAAAAACCAGTAAATCACCCGCCCCAAAATACTACTCACTCCATACAGCGCGGTTTCACTGGCCAATTTTTTAAGAACACTCATTCGGGAAAAGTTATCAGTTATTAGTGTATTTGTTATTGGTGAAGTCGAATCAGAATAAACAACAAATAACCAATAACGATTAACGGACGGTTGCTCATGTTTGCAACTTTTTAAACAAAGATATTGTAATTATTTCAAAAAAACGCAAACCTCCTCACGCATGCCTACGCTCTTAGATTTGGTCGGAAATACGCCCCTTGTCGAAATCCAACGCCTCAATCCCAATCCCAAAGTCACCCTTTACGGCAAACTCGAAGGCCACAATCCAGGCGGAAGTGTGAAAGACCGCGCGGCGGCAAGCATGATAAAGGGGGCTGTGGAGCGCGGTGAAATCAAACCCGGCATGAAGCTCATTGAAGCCACAAGCGGCAATACGGGCATTGCTCTTGCCATGATTGCGCGGCTGTACGACATTGAGATAGAGTTGGTTATGCCCAAAAACTCTACCCGCGAGCGTGTCCTCACGATGGAAGCCTTCGGGGCCAAAGTAATACTGACTGACACCATCGAAGCCGCCCGCGACTACGCCGACGAACAAGTGACCAAGGGCGGTTATTTGATGCTCAATCAATTTGCCAATCCCGACAACTACCTCGCGCACTACCGCACCACTGGCCCCGAAATATGGCGCGATACGGCAGGCCAAGTCACGCATTTTGTGTCTTCAATGGGGACCACGGGGACGATTATGGGCACCTCGCGCTACTTGAAAGAACAAAACCCCAACGTGCAAATAGTGGGCTGCCAGCCTACCGACGGGTCGAGTATTCCGGGTATCCGCAAGTGGCCGCAGGAGTATTTACCAAAAATTTTTGAGCCTGCCCGCGTGGACAGAGTGATGGAAGTGTCGCAGCAAGATGCCACCCAACGCGCCCGCGATTTGGCCAAAATAGAAGGAGTATTTGCGGGAATGAGCAGCGGAGGCGCGGCCCACGCGGCCATAGAATTGGCCAAGGAACTCGACGAGGGCGTGATTGTCTTCATCGTCTGCGACCGTGGCGACCGCTACCTATCGAGCGATTTGTTTGGATAAACGTCTCTGTTCTCCTGTGGTGAAGATAAACGTAGAACAACAGAGACGTCTTGATAAAAACTACAAACTCTTCAAATAAGCAATGCTGCGCGGTACTTGATAATTGACGCGGCTGCTCTCGTCTTCGATAAAATAGTGCTTGATACCGAGGCTTTTGGCTTTGGCAATGATGCCGCGCAAGTCCAACTGACCCGTTCCGAGTATTACGTCGTTGTCTTGCGAAGTGCCACCTGTCAAGTCACCTTTGACACCTTTTTTGAGGTCTTTGAGGTGAAGAAGTTTGAAACGAGTACCGTATTTTTCGAGCAATGCCGTGGGGTCAGCTCCGCCAAAAAACGCCCACATGACATCCAATTCGTACGAAACGTATTTAGGGTCGGTGTTTTGAACGATATAATCAAACAGCGTACCGTTTTGATAGGGTTGAAACTCGTAGCCGTGAATGTGATAGCAAAACGTCAGCCCTGCGTCAGCGAGTCCTTTGCCGATGGCGTTGAAATCGGCCACGGCTTTTTGGGCTTCTTCGAGCGTAAATCCGCCGCGTACTTTGTGCGGAATCCACGCACACATCACGTATTTAGCCCCCAATACTTTGGCTTCTTCGATGGTGGGTTTGATGTCTTTGACGAGTTGTTCGTAGCCCCCACCGATGGCCACCACCTTGAGGCCACGGTCGTCGCAGAGTTTTTTGTATTCTTGGGCAGTCATGCCTTTCGGAACGCCCGTTTCGAGTTCGGTAAAGCCTTCGGCTTTGATGGTGTCGAGGGTAGCCGCTACGCCGAGGGGCATACTTTTGCGGTATGTGTAAGTTTGTACGCCAAATTCAAAGCTGTAAAGTCCCTTTTTTTGGGCAACAGCGTCAGAAAAAGCGATACAGCACAACAAAAGCAAAATAACCAAGCCAATGTTGGAAGTATTTTTAGTTGAAGCATTCATGGAGGTTTTGGTTTTAGAGATTTAGACAGAAAAGCCCAGAAAGGCTAAGAATTACCCATGAATTGTCAGTCTGAGGGTTTGTGCAGGCAGCAATTTTAAATTAAGCACAAAACAGTTTTTGGGCGTAATTCCATTTTTATTGTTTTGGAAGTCCTGCTTTTGCTAAAATTTCGTTTGCTTTTGCTAACTTCTCTGGAAACAATGTCTTACCTCTCAATTGTTCTAACTTTTTGTCAAAAACAATTATCGGTACTTTGGAAGTATTTAATTGTTCTACTGTCATAATACGCAAATTTATTGTTTTTTAGTGATTAAAAAAGCCTCATAATCTTCTCCGATTTCAAATACTTCCCAAATACCTTTTTCAGTAAAACCATAAACGATAAAGTCCTCAGTTATTTCTGCTAAATTATTGGTGATTCCCATTCTGTAAAGTCTTGTACGGACGTTTGTACTTCCTGTTGCCAAAATATAGGCGTTTGGATATTTTTCAATAAAAGCGTAAACAGTTGAAGCAACCGTTGCCAAAACTTTTAAACTATCACCATTATTTGTAACCGAAAGGTCATTTATTGAATTAGTCGTCTCGTCATAGTCACCAAATCCTAAATTGTAAGGTTCTTTATGAAATTACTTGATACGGGTATTTTATTGATGCCACGAATGCACTAATATCATTCGATTTTCATTCGTGAATTAGTGGCATCAAGTAAAATCATAAAGAATCAATTGTAAACATTTTCAGTGGCCGTTTCCGAATACTCAACTATTTTCCTAACTCTACCTTTAGGACCTTCACTGACAAACTCATAAATCATGAATTTATCCTCTGTTTTGTACAAATATTTTGGTTTGTTCATTAGGCTTCCACAAGTATAACCATTTTTACATCAGTTCGTTGGCCGCCTCTAAAAAATAGGCTCAACTACTATTTTCGACCGTTTGAGGTTCGACTGTGTGCCTCTACAACCGATTTAAAGTTTCATTTTTCTGCCAAAAGCTCTGTTGCAAAGGTTTTGAGATTCATGCCGCCAAACGTCCCCGAACTCATCATCAAAAGGTTGGTATTGTTCCATTTGAGGCTTTTCAGAAATGCTTGCAGCGTCTCACTATCCGTAAACACCTGCAAATCTTTTCTTCCAAAAGCCTGCTTGACGTCTTCCTCGGAGATAGGTTCGAGGCGTTTGTGTTCGATGGTGTGCGGGTTGTAATAGACCACGGCCACATCAGCCGCGTCGAGTTTGTGGGCATACTGCCCCAAAAACTGTTTATTGAGACTACTAAACGTATGCAGCTCCGTACAGGCCACCAATTTACGCTTCGGAAACTGCCCTTTGGCGGCTTTGGTAGTGGCTTCTACTTTGGAAGGTGCGTGGGCAAAGTCTTTGTAAATGACCGCATTGCCGTTTTGGGCGAGTTTTTCCATGCGATTGGCCGCGCCTTTGAACGTTTGAATAGCCCGATAAAACTGCTCCTTCCCCAAACCGATTTCTTCGCAGATCGCCAACGCCCCGCTGATATTTTTCATGTTGTGTTCGCCAAAAATCAGCAGCGGTACTTCGCCGTAGTCTTGCGTGATAAGCACCGTTTGGCCATTTACAATCTTGTGCGGATGCGCCTGATACGGCACGGCGCGCACGTCGGTACGCTCGTTTTTGCCAATCACATCAAGCATATCATCGGTTTCGTCAAAAATCAACACCCCCGATTTGGGGAGTGAATTGGCCAAACGCTCAAATTGCCCGACGTAGCCCTCCCAAGTCGGATAGACGTTGAAATGGTCCCAAGCGATGCCGCTAATGAGCGCGATGTGGGGGTGATAATGCAGAAATTTTGGCACGAGGTCGGTGGGAGAAGCAGGGTATTCATCGCCTTCTACCACGATGACGGGGGCATCATGCGAGAGTTTAACCATGTTGTCAAAACCCTCTACCTGGGCGCCCACGAGATAGTCCACCTTGCGTTGATTGAGGCGCAGCACGTGCAGAATCATCGAAGTGATAGAGGTTTTGCCGTGGCTTCCCGCTATCACAACACGCTGTTTGTGAAGGCTTTGCTGGTAAAAATACTCGGGATATGAATACACTGGCAAACCCAACGCTTGCGCTTTGAGCAGCTCTGGGTTGTCTTTGCGGGCGTGCATTCCCAGAATGACAGCGTCTAAGTCGGCCTGAATTTTTTCGGGAAACCAACCAATTTCGGCGGGAAGCAGTCCCAATTTTTGTAAACGGGTGCGGGCAGGGTCATAGATTTCATCGTCTGAACCGGTCACTTGGTAGCCTTTTTGGTGCAGGGCAATGGCCAAATTGTGCATGACACTCCCACCGATAGCAATAAAATGAACTTTTTGCGGCATATTTGCGAATGATTGGTTGGTTGGGTTGATACCGCAAAAATCAACAAAATATACGGAAAAATTCATTGATTTCAACGACTAATTTTCATTGGCACTTCTTCTCAGTATAGACACTTCGACCCGTGGCTGCACTGCCGCGCTGCACCAAGACGAGCAATTGTTGGCCAACTATGAACTGCTGGCCGAGCGGTCGTCGTCGGGAATGCTGACCACGCTCATTCAAAACGTGGTAGAACACAGCGGCTTTGACCTCACCCAACTTGACGCGATTGCCGTGGCCAAAGGACCTGGCTCTTACACAGGTTTGCGGATTGCAGTCTCGACGGCCAAAGGGCTTTGTTTTGCCCTCGACAAGCCGCTCATCAGTGTTTCGACGCTCGAAGCCATGACCGCCCAAGTGGCTTGTTTTTATGACCATAACGTGCTGTTTTGTCCGATGATTGATGCCCGCCGAATGGAAGTATTTTGCGCGGTGCTGGACCGTGACTTGCAGTACGTAAAGCTCACCGAAGCCAAAATAATTGACAGTGAATCGTTTAGCGAACTACTTGCAGCGCATCAAACGGTATTTTTTGGGGATGGCGCGGCCAAATGTCAAACTTTTTTGGGAACGCACCCCAACGCCGTCTTTTTGTCTCAGCCTATTTATCCATCTGCCAAAACGGTAGGGCAGTTGGCATTTCAAAAGTGGCAACGCGGGGCGTTTGAAGAAGTCATATCTTTTGAGCCGTACTACCTCAAAGACTTTGTAGGAACAGTACCAAAGGCGAAGACTTAGCAAAATGCCAGCTTCTCCCAACGCAAAAATCCCAAGTAGGTGAGCATTAATGCACTCCTACTTGGGATTTTTGGATATAACCGCTTGATGCTATTTGCTAGCGGCCAACGTCAAATCAATGCTAAAATCGTCGTAAATGGCCTTGTCACCGATGCTTTCGAAGAATTTCTTCGAGCCGTAGCGGATGTCCCACTTGGTGCGGTCCAATACGATTTTGGCCGTGGCAGTAGCCCCGTTTTTGTCGGCTTTGATAGTCGCAGGGAAAGTCACGCTGTTGGTGATGCCCTTGATGGTCAAGTCACCAGTGATGTTGTTGCCTTCTACTTTGGTGATTTTGAAAGAAGCTACGGGATGCTTGGCTACCGAGAAGAAATCGTCAGACTTCAAGTGACCGATGAGCTTGCCGTTGTAGCCAGCGTCGGTGAGGTCTTCACACTTGATGCTGTTCATGTCCATTTCAAAAGAGCCTCCCGTTACTTTGCCACCGTCCACCGTCAGTGAACCGTTTTTCAGGGTTACGGTGCCGTAGTGTTCGCCTGTTATTTTCTTGGCGTTCCATTTTACTACGCTTTTAGAAGCATCTACTTTGAGGGCAGTTGCTTTGCCTTTTTTGCCATTTGCTTCGGCGGTGTTTACCAACATCACGCCAGCCATCAATAGTGCGGAGAGAAATTTGATTGTTTTCATTTTGTAATTGATTTGAATTGTTTAAAAAGTTTTACTGAATTATTTTAACTACCTACTGTGAACTAAATGCTTTCTGTGTTTACCCTCTCATTTTATCCAAAAGATTGCTGAGGGTTTCGGCTTCTTGGTCGTTGATGTTTTGCAGTTGCACCTCCCATTGATTTTGATGTTTGTCCAGTTCGGTCAGTACATCTAAGCCGGCTTGGGTGATGACCACATCCACCGCGCGGCGGTCGTGGGGACAAGTAGTGCGTTCTACTAAATTTTTGGCCAAAAGCTTGTCCACCAACCGCGAAGCATTAGACATTTTGTCCAACATCCGCTCAATGATGTCATTGACACGCACGGGCTTGGGGTACTGTCCTCGCAAAATCCGCAGCACATTGTATTGCTGCATTGTCAAGTCGTAGGGTTTCAACAAACCCGCCTGCCCGTTGGAGAGCCAACTCGCTGTATAAAGCAAGTTCAATGCCAATTTGTGATGGGCATTTCTAAACTTACTTTGCTTGATGTCTTGCTCAATGGGCATTTTGTTACTGTGTTGACGCTGCAAATATAAAATGTTTTAACATTATATGTCAATACATTTAATTTATTTTTTTTTACTCACCCAAAAGTTAATAGTTTTGTGCATAGCCTAAATCCTCACCCAATGCCCGCCGAATTTCTCAAAATACACCCTCAAACGCCCGAACTGCGCAAAATAGAACAGGTAGTACGCTGTCTGCGCGACGGTGGACTGGTGATATACCCCACCGATACGGTCTATGCGTTGGGCTGTGATATTCACCAAGCGCGGGCGGTGGAGCGCATTGCCAAAATCAAAGGTATCAAGCCGCACAAAAACGATTTTTCGTTCATTTGCTACGATTTGAGTCATATTGCCGACTACGCGCGGGTCGAAAATGCCGCCTTTAAGTTGATGAAACGCCTGCTGCCTGGGCCTTTCACTTTTATTTTGGAGGCCAGTAGTCGTGTACCTAAGTTGCTCAATTCCAACAAAAAAACCGTTGGGATTCGCGTACCCGACCACGCTATTACGCGGCAGATAGTGAACGAACTCGGACACCCGATTATTACAACTTCTATCAAAGACGACGAGGATGAAATCAACGAATACCCCAACGACCCCGAAGAGATTTTTGAGCGGTTTCAGCACCAAGTAGATATCGTGATAGACGGTGGCTTGGGTGGTATCGTGCCTTCTACGGTCATCAATGCTACCAACGACGACTTTGAGGTCATCCGCGCTGGGGCGGGAGTTTTTTGAGTCTTAAGTCGTGGGTTTTCACGCAATTTACCCGCTTCTCTGGCCGTAACTGGCCGATATTTCTTTGGCTTGATGATTTCTTCGATAAATTTTTGCCTGCGTTTTTAATGTATTTCATGACGGGGTAAGATTTGTTTTGGGTACTGCTTAAGCGAAGAAAATAATAAAGGAACTCTGACAATTTTTGTGGCTAACCTCATCCCCATCCCTTCTCCTGCCAGGAGAAGGGGGCAGTACATAGTCCCTCTCCTGACAGGAGAGGGATTT
>JALOLW010000197.1 GCA_025455795.1 Spirosomataceae bacterium | reverse complement strand
GATGCTACCCAACAAGTTGCGCAATGCGCCATCTACCGTTGGATTATCCTTGCTTATACCACCTTTGGTCGGATCAATTACGATGGTTGGACTAAGGCCAGTGATAGGATTGAAATCACTATCTTTGGTATCATCGCCGCCTTTGTTGGTCGAATCACTCAATACACAACCCGTAGGAAGTGTATTTTTCAGAATACCAACTTGATACTCTCCACCCAACAAACCTTCAAATAGGTAGTAGCCTGGCTTGCTGTCTATGGGACTATTGGCAGTAGTGACTGTATCAACGGCTACAAAGGTACCCGCTTGATTTTTTTGGTACAATACCATTTTCACGCCATTGACACCCTGCTCTGTTGCGTCTTGGATGCCGTCGTTGTCAGCATCTTTCCACACAAAATCGCCGATGCTTCCCAATGGACTAAACAAGCCCGCGTCTATCGTAGGATTGTTTTTGTCAAGACCTCCTTTTGAGGGGTCAAGTACAACCAACTGACTAACACCAGTAGTGGGGTTGGCATCACTATCTAATGAATCGGGTACTCCTGCTTGATTCTGTTTTGGAGTCAAAAGACAACCAGCAGGGAAAGTGCTACTTACAAACTGGACAACGTAGTTGCCTGCGGCCAAACCATCAAATGAGTACTTGCCCGCTTGCCCACTTACGGTCGCAGTAACAGTAGTGTCCAAACGAGCAATTGGTACTCCACTTCCAGTGGCACTCCACAAAATCACTTGGATACCATTGACACCTTGCTCTCCTGCATCTTGGCGTCCGTTGTCATTAACATCTTTCCATACAAAATCACCAATACTTCCCAATGGAGCTGGAACAACAATAATGTCACAGCAACCTGTGGCAGGGCAAGTCGTATTGACTTTGGCCGTAAATGCAAAACGCCCTGTACCAGTGATGACAAGGGTATCTCCTTTCACCATCGCACTATCTGCGGGTATTCCCGTGATAGCCCCCGTTCCTACTTTTATCCATTCTACGTTTGAATAGCCCATTGCATCGGGCGTCACGGTGTATTCATCTCCTGGATACCAAAGAAGTGGTACTGAAAAACAAGCAGTAGCATAATCGTCTTCACCCAACATCTTATTGTTAGGGGTTGAATCTTCATCTTCAAACTGCTGTTGTGTTGTACCCATTGACATCACTTCTGC
Source organism: Spirosomataceae bacterium (assembly GCA_025455795.1). Lineage (GTDB taxonomy): Bacteria > Bacteroidota > Bacteroidia > Cytophagales > Spirosomataceae > Runella. The sequence goes on along the minus strand of JALOLW010000197.1, from coordinate 8,237 downwards.
TTTGTTGAAAAACACGCCGCGCTCTATGACCGTCGCCGTAATTTCTAATTTGACAGAATCCATTGCCGCAAGGGTGGGGATTGTCCATTGTCCAGTCATGCTATTGAAAGTAGTTCCCATCGTCGTAGTAGTACCTGTGATGGTAGCACCTGTCGAAGGAAACTCATCTTTGACGATAACATTGGTGACTGGAACTCCAGATTCATTCTTGGCCCAAACGGTAAATTTCACAGTACCGTTTAGTGCGGGCTGTGAATTATCAATTTGTTTTCTGAGACTTAAATCTGTCGGTGTTAGGCTTACTTGTGCAAAAGATGTAATGCCCATCACCAACATTATCAAACTACTTAGACAAAAGGTCAAAAGGTTTCTGTGTTGTGTCTTCACAGTCGAACCAGTAAACGTCTGTTGCCAATCAGAACTGACAACCGAAGTGCTTGGCTTAGAAGAAGCAAACGATACCCATTGCTTTGACTTTTCGTCAAAACGACTCCTCAAATCAAGATGATTGGTTCGAGGGGGGGATGAGGATAACTGATTCATAATCTGCAAATTAATTGATTTTATAGACGTAAATTTAGGGGTACTTATAGGTAGTTTTGATTGAATACAAATGGGAGGTGGGCTTTCTGGGGGTGGTGAATAGTCCTTTTCAAAATGGTTTTCGTGTATCGAAATGCCACGCCAGTTGGTCATTTTATTATTCAACGAGGACACACGAAGTATCTCCTCGTTGAACCATCGGGACTTTGGGGGCATGAAGATACGAAAAAATGTAGTTGTATTCAACAAAAACGTCCAAAGATTCATTTTGTGACATCCAATTTCTGATTTCAGTAAATTGACGTGCGGTAAATAGTGCTTTCATCTGCCACTTCAAGATTATATATGATAATTGAAAATCAACTGGATAGACTTATACTTATCTTTTTAGACGATTTTTAGTCAAAAAGTATCATAGTCCACAACTTTGTTTAAGTCAAGGTTTTTCCTTGTATTTATTTATCTAAAATTATGCCAAAGTATTAAAATTCAAGCATTTGCTCAAAAAATATAAGATAAAACACTGACTATCAATATATTAAATAGAAAAATGAAAACAGATAAAGAATTATATTTATTGAACTTTATTGATTTAAAATTGTATTTTTCTTAAAAATCACCCTCTAAAAACCATTTAGCCAAAACCGTGCCAAATAATCACGGCAAATATTCGGTTATAGCGCGTTAGATTGCATTTTTCACCGCTTCATTCATAAAAAAAGAGCCGCCCATCAAGGCCGCTCTTTGCTATTGCTACGTTGATTTCGTCAAAAATCGTACCCCAAAGTAAGGTATGGAATTGGCTTATTTACCTCTCCGTTGTCAAGCCCCCAAGCATAGTCAAACTTGACATAAAACCCAAACAGCATCGTCCGCGCACCTACTCCGTAGCCCAACAAGAAGGGGTTGCGGAAGTTATTGACAGTAGCACTAAAAAAGTCTAAACGAATGATTTCAGTATTAAGACTATTTTGGCGATTGAGTGGCCATTTGCCCGTCCAAGCAGTGCCAATGTCGGTAAAGCCAACTAATTGGAAATTTCGCAAAAAGTTGGAGGTAATAGGCCCGCGATAAAAGTACTTGACGAGTGGCATTCTCAGTTCTCCATTGAATAGTAAATGGTTGGTACCAGACACTTTGTTGAAGTTAAACCCTCTCATGTTGGTCGCCAATTCTACAAAAAAGATGTCCCGGTTGTCAATCGGAAGGAGCGAATTACTGAGACCAATCGCCAACGGATTGACGCTTCTTTCTTCTTGGTTGTTACCCGTCCAATTCTCCATTCCTCCGAGTACACTTTGCTTGGGGGCTCTTCCGCCAGAACGCGCAAAAGATACCCGAGTAGCAAAAATCAAATCACGGTGAATTTTCTGATAATGCCTAAAATCAAGGGCGATTCGGTTGAATCCTGGCGTGCGACTTACACCACCAAACAAATCCAATCGCGCCTTGAAGCGCGTACCTTCCATCATATTCATGCCGTTGATGCGGGAGTTGTCAAAGACGTATTCGGCGCGTGCGCCTATGTATTTGGAGGCCACATCAGCTGCCGAAATATTGCTAACGTCTAAGAGGCGAGATTCGGCAAAAAACGGTGTCAATGCCACACGGGCGTAATTGGAAAACGGATACGCAGCCGTAAAAGCCACACGATTGTAACGGTATTTTTGATTGGCTGGCGACTGCACATAAAGGCTCTGTCTATCTACCCTGGCACTGAAGTCAATACGGTGCGCCAAATTATGGTATTCAGCCCACAGGTTGTTGGTACGAAAATTGAGCAACCCCAAGAAAAACCCTGCTTTGACAATGTGATTTTCGAGCAAATCATTCATCGTAATTGACTGGGCAAAACCAAAACCACGCACGGGGTCTATGACGGCATCGGAAGTCTGGTCGTTGCTGATAAACAGCCCCTTATAATCCACTGGTCCTTTGATGGTGATGTTGTCGCGGCGACGATTACGAAAGGCGGTGTTGGTCGTAGTCTGTGAAGTAGTTGGACGTCGCTGTCGCGTTTCAAAAGTTTTGAGAACATCGGCATCAAACTCGTAATTGTCGGTATCCACTTCGCCCGAATCCAACTGCATTCGGCGCGGATTGGCCATCTGAGCGATAAGGTTGGCATCAGCGGCGGGGTTGTTGCGGCGTTCTGATTTATAGACAGGTGTACCTATCATTGTTTGGGCGCGGGCAGTTGCAGTCAGTTCGCCAATCGTGGGTGAGAGTTTGTTTTGGTAGGTCAGCAACTCTTTACCGTTGTACCAATGAATACTCAAAAACGCCCCCGAAGCGGTCAAATAATCATAATCTCTGATACCCTGATTGAAGGCCGTCAAAGGGGTAAGTCGCTTGGTGGGTGCTTCGTATTGGTACAGATTGGCTATGCCTTTTTGGTCAGAAATAAAATAAAACGTATTTCCATCGGCAGTTTTGGGGTGCGAAACTACCCCTACCGAATCTACAACCTTGGTGAGTGCAGCGGTACGTGGGTTGCCGTCGTGGACGTACACCGCCCACTTGTCTCTGATGGTTTTGTAAGAGCCTTTGTCGGCCACAGAGATAGAATCTTTCTGGCGATTAGAACAAAAAGCGACGCGAGTCGTGGAAGTTCCCACAAAATGAGGAGTGCGGTCGTCGTACAGGTCGTTGGTCAAACTCAAAAGCGATGAACGCCCTACGTTGAACAAAAACAAGTCATTTTGCCCACGGCTATCGGCACTCAGTGCCAACGCCGAGCCGTCGTTTGACACGTCAAAATCAATCACTTGGTCTATGCCGCGTATTTCGCGCGTCAAACGGAGTTTTGACTTGCCTTTTTCCAACACATCAAACACTTCCAAATAAACCCGTCCGTTTTCTTCCGAAATCACCGCCAACGACTTATTTCTGCTCCACCCTACCAACGGCGCGTGGCTCTGGTAGGTCCGCTTCTCAGTAGGGAACTTCCCTTTCAACACAGTTGTAACAGCGCGGGTATTGGTATTAAATATTTGAACGGTGTAGCGGCCATTTTTTTTACTCGTAAACGCCACATACTCACCATCTAAGCTGATACGGGCGGTGTTGGGCGCGTAGCCTAGTGGTACGTCCAACTCCTGCTTCCAATCGCCCGACGGGTCTTTGTAGGTGGTGTTGGTATTGGTTGCCATGTTGGCATAAAAGTCGCGCCAATCGCGCAAAAATCTCGAAAACGACACCCCCAACGTACTGGCAATACTGGTCTGCTCCGTACGAATGATGCGAGTGAGATTCAGGATGTTGGAAATGTTGTCTTTGCCATAACGCTCCGCTATGTAGTTCCAAATGGATTGTCCCACAATGGCCGCTTCTTGCCCAGCCAATAACGACGGCTTTTTGATTTGTCGGCGGGTGATAGCATCACGCATGTAGTCGTCTAAGTGTGGACTCCAACCTTCGGCAATGTAGGCCGCAATGCCCGTCATAAACCAATCGGGGAGGGATAACAATAGCGAACTCTGCAAGGCATCTTTGAGGCTGCCGCCGTACAGCATATCATAGACAAACAACCGTGAAATTTCCTGAATAAGCTGTTTTCGGAACGTGATTTGGTCGCCCGTAAAAGCGATTTCCACGCGGGATTTGGCCAAGTTCAATTCGATTTCGTTCAAATTGCCCGAGTTAGCCATGCCGATATTGCTTTGGAGAAGTTCTTGGGGAGAATTATAAAGAAAGATTTTGACTTTGTTGAAAGGCGTGTAGCTGAGGGCCTCGGTGATTCGGTCCACTTCCGACTCGGCATACTGCGCCGCAAGGGTGGCCAAAGGTGTCCCTGCTCCGTAGTGATAAATCTCGAAGTTGTTGGTTTTCAAAATCTTCCAATCGAATCTTTCGTACTGTACCCTGCTTTTACCAAATTGTTCCTGCGAGGGATAGTTTTGGGCGTGGGCTACGCTCCCTAATAGAAGTCCTGCCGCCAACCCAAGTAATATGGTAGTGTTTCGCCTTTTCATGTTTATCCAGTAGCTCTTCGTTAAGAACGAAAATATAACGAAAAAAATCTTTCAATATTCACCTCGGCGTCTATTTCTTCTCCCGTTTCCAGAAATTGGGCAAATTGCTGGGCAAAATACGGTGCTAAGGTGATTCCTTTAGTACCTAAACCATTAAAAATACCCAACTGTTTATACACAGGATGCAAACCTACAAACGGACGACGGTCTTTGGAAGAGGGACGAATCCCCGCTTGCTGTTCTAAGATTCGATAAGGTGCTTTGAAGAAGGTTTTTACTTTTCCTTCCAAAAAATTTTTGCCGTCTTCGCTTATTTCCCAATTGATGTCGTGCCAACTGTACGTCGCTCCAATCCTGCATTTACCTTCTTTGTCTATGGGCAAAACAAAATTGCCTTGATTGACTATTTCATCAATAGAATAACCCTCAATATACACAATGAGACTTTGGCCTTTCACGGGATTGAACGGAAGCCACCCAAAAAATGGATTCTCGCGGGCTTCAAATCCTTCACAAAATAGTATTTTTTTTATTTCAATGTCCTCGTAAATAACACTATCTTGCTGAATTTCAACTTTTTCATAGTCAAATTCATTCTCGAAATATTGATTTTTTTCTACAAAAAACGACATGATTTTTTGGAGCATTTGCTCACAGTTTATCCATCCTGCTTGGGTGATTTGGAGTCCTCCGAATGAATTTTCGATAAAAGGAGCAAATTTTTGATGGTCAGGCGTTTCTGTGACGTACTTGCCTATACTTGGGTCGGCGGTTTGGGCCAAATAAGAGTTTTGTTCTTCGATAGAGCGATAGGGACGATAGATGTCGGTCAGGTGCTGGAACGTGCCGTGCAACGCATCTTGCATGTCACCGTAAAACTTTTGGGCAAAAGGAAACAGTTCGTCCGCTTTCCACGTCTTGACGAGTTTTTTGCCCGTAAGCGGGTTGAATATCCCCGCCGACGCGCGAGAAGCCGACGGACGCGCGGGGTTGTTGAGCAAAATGACTTTGTGGCCCCGCTGATGCAATGTCCAGGCCAACACCGACCCCGCAATGCCCTGACCCACAATCAAATAATCGGCTTGCATTTTATATTTTTGTCATTGTGTCTTCGGCCATGCGTGTGACGAGCGCAATTTGACCGTCGAGTGTCATGTTGGTCGTATCTATCAAGTGAGCGTCATCGGCCTGGCGCAGTGGGCTATCGGCACGGGTCGTGTCTATCAAATCTCGTTTGCGAATATTGGCCAGAATTTCATCAATATCAAGCATATCACCTTTGGCAAGCAGCTCGATTTGGCGGCGGGCGGCGCGGGTTTCAGCGTCGGCAGTCATAAAGACTTTCAACTCCGCATCAGGAAACACCACCGTACCAATGTCGCGTCCGTCCATCACTACACCGCGTGACTTACCCATGCGCTGCTGCTGAGCCACCATCGCCCGTCGTACTTCAGTGATGGCACTTACTTCACTGACCATGTTGGCAATGTACAGTTTTCTGATTTCGTCCTCTACGTTGAGTCCGTTGAGAAAAGTCTCATTTCGGCCCGTTTCGGGGTTTCTTCTGAATTCTATCTTGATATTTTCGAGGGCTTTGGTTACGTCTTTGGGATTGGTAAGCGACACGTGGTTTTGAAGAAAATACAGCGTAACTGCGCGGTACATCGCGCCAGTATCTATATAGGCATATCCGAGCCGAGCCGCGACTCCCTTGGCCGTGGTACTTTTACCACAACTTGAATAACCATCTACGGCGATGACAATTTTGGGCATGAATAAAGTGAAATTTTACGCGCAAAGATAAAGCAAAGGGTTTTGAAAAATCAGACAAATGCTTGTATTTTACGCAACACTTCTGTATTTTTACCGATAGGCTTGTACCGTTAAATAAATTTGCAAGCTACTTTTTTTAGATACCGAGCTTTTGTACTTTATTTGGGCTGTTATTTCAAATTAAAACTTAGTTACTACCATGAAAAAGTTATTTTATCCTTCTCTGATGGCACTTGCCATGTTTGCTTTTACTCATTCGGCATCCGCTCAATTCAACAAAGGCGATAAGCAATTCAACTTAGGCGTTGGTATTGGCTCGCTAGGTGCTAATACTTCCATTGAATATGGTATAATGGACGATTTGGGGGTTGGCCTATTTGCCAGTTATGAGCGTCCAAGTACAGGCTTGATTGGTGCTATTGCGGGGGTTCGTTATTCGTATAACGAAATAAGCATCGGCCCTCGTGCCGCTTATCACTTAGGTCGTGTTCTCAATCTAAACGACGACAAATTTGATGTCTATGTAGCAGGTGGGGTATTGGGCCGCTTTACGAGTTACAACAATGATTACTGGCAAGCAGTAGGTTTGACTCGTACGACGAGTACTTCTATTTCACTTCTTGCCCGCGTAGGTGCCCGCATGGCCTTGAGTGATAAAATGGCTGGTTTCGCGGAGATTGGCTCGGGTGGTTCTTGGGTTCAAGCAGGTATTTCATTTAAATTTTAAAATTTATTGAAAACTCATTTGTTAAATACGCATCAGTCGTTATTTTTGGATTCTAATTTTCAATCAAAACCAATTATCAATTTATGAAAAAAGTAATAGCTCTCGTATTCAGCTTCGCATTGCTGCTTGTAGGTAAGACTTATGCCAACCCCGCAGCCGATTATTTTGTAGATGAGCAAGCCATTGAGCAAACCCTCAATAGCGGTGAGCAACTCGACATGACCAATGCCGCCGATGCTACTTCTGCTTTGGAAAACTTGATGGCTGGTCCAGATGGTACTACCAAAATCATGGCTGGTGACAAGAAGCCCGTTGTTGCTTTTATCCTCGCTTGGGTAGTAGGCTTTTTGGGTATCCACCGTGCTTATCTTGGTACTTCTGGTGGGGTAATAGTAGGTTATATCCTGACCTGCGGTGGTTTGGGTATTGTGGCATTGATTGACTGGATTGTGCTACTCCTTGAAGTCATCGAAGAGAAAAACTTTGATAAATACGTAGGCAGCAAGAAGTTCTTCATGTTTGCCAACTAATCAAATTGACATTCAACAAAAAAGGAAGTGGCCACGGGTCACTTCCTTTTTTGTTGCTCGGCGTTGATGAGCGTTGCCCGTAATTGTTGATTATACCGCGCTTTACGTTTACGATTGGTCTCTTCGGCCATCAATACTGCCCGCCTCGTACCCCCAAAATAAAACGCTTGAAAAAGTCCCGCACCCGTAAAAAAACCAATCAGGTAGTAACGGTTCAGCACGTGATAAACACCAAAACCCAACGCCAACGCCTGTAATCCTGCCGACACCAAGCCCTGCTTCCAATAACCAGCGTATGCCTGCCCAAGCCCTGGCATCAAAAACGATAACAGCTGCGCTTTGTCGGGGTTTTTAGGCTTCTTTTTGAGAAACGCATACAATTCTTCTACGTTGATAGTCAAGCGATTGCGACTCACATAACGGCTAAATATCTCCTTTGATTCTGTCCAGCGTTCCAACTCATTGAGGGTCAAAATCTCCAATACGTCAAGCCCTTCGGTGAGGAGCGTATCGCGCACGTAGAAGCGGGTCTGTTGGAGTTGGTTGTGCGCTTCGGCGTAGCGTTGGGAGAGGTACGCGCACAAGGCCGATTCGTACCGATACCGAAACTGCAAGGAGTCGCTGAGGTCGGTCAGGTCAAAACGCTGGGTGGTTTGCCATGCTTCATCAAATGTTTTTTGGGCTTTGAGC
>JALOLW010000196.1 GCA_025455795.1 Spirosomataceae bacterium | reverse complement strand
GGCCAAACAAAAAGAAATCGGCTGCCTTAGCCTCAAGCAAGCCGAAAAACTCAGCTATGCCGAGGCCAAGGTAGCCGTTGAGCAGTATTGTCAATAATTAGCGGCGATTGGGGCGGCCAGGATGTGCTTCGCCACGGTGGCAAGTGCTGCACCCGAGGCGGGGCTTGCGGTCTTTGGTCGCGTAGGCAGGCATGGTAGCGAGCAGTTCGTCGTTGATTTTACCCACCATCGTCACCATTTGTCCTGCAATCGCGTGGTCTCCCTTTTCTTCCGACGCAAAATCGTTGGTGTTGTGGCAATGGCCGCAGCTTACGCCCAAGCTTTTGCTCCAGCCGTTTTCCATGATGCCCAAGAGTTGTTCGGCAGGACGACCTTTGAAAATCTTGATGTTTTTGAATACTTGCTCGGCGGGGAGTTTTTCTTTGCCCGCAATCGCTTCTTTGATTTGCTTCACAAACTTGGCGCGGTCGGCAATGAGGCTGTCTTCACGGGCATCTTGTCCGCTTTTGGGGGCTGTGGTAGAAGGTCGGAGGGCTACCAGCGAGATAATCGCAGTGATGGCAAAAAGCGAAAGTATGGCTTTTTTCATTTGAATGGAGGTTTTAAGGTTTATCAAAACAAACGTATAGATTTTGTTTCGCTAAATCAATAGATTCGGCAAAATATTGTGTTTGTTTCTACAAATTAGCGTTATTTGACGACAGAAACGACCTAATCATACGACAGAGTGATTTTAAATCTCCCCCAAATTTTTCTCAAACCCAACCGTGATGAAGCCGTGCGGCGGTTTCACCCGTGGGTGTTTTCGGGCGCCATCGGGCGCGTACAAGGCAAGCCCCAAGACGGCGACGTGGTAGAAGTGTGCGACGCACGCGGTAATTTTTTGGCCGTGGGGCATTACCACGAGGGTAACATTGCTGTTAAATTGTTTAGTTTTGAAAAGAAAGAGCCGAATGTTGGTTTTTGGCTCGAAAAACTCCAAAAAGCCCTGACCATCAGGCAATCGGTCGTGCTAAAAACGGCTTCGTCAGACGCGGCCACAAACTGCTTTCGATTGATTCATGGCGAAGGCGACGGGATGCCGGGCCTCATCGCCGACTACTACGACGGCGTGGTGGTGTTGCAAGCGCACTCCATCGGGATGTACAGGGCGTTGCCCCAAATCACCGATGCCCTCGTACAATTGACCGATGAATTAAGTCTCAAAGCGATTTACAACAAAAGCCACGAAACCTTGCCCGACCAGTACGCCCAAAACGTGCAGAATGGCTACTTGTGGGGAAGCTGTACAGTGCCACATCCCGTGCAGGAAAACGGTCATACTTTTCTTATCAACTGGGAAACGGGTCAAAAAACGGGCTTTTTCTTGGACCAACGCGACAACCGCGCGTTGTTGGCGCGTTATGCGGCAGGCAAAACCGTACTGAATGCCTTTTGCTATTCAGGTGGCTTTTCGATTTACGCTTTAGCCGCCCAAGCCGCTACCGTGGACTCGGTGGACGTCTCCAAAAAAGCCATCGAACTTACCGACCAAAACGTTACGACTAACTTTGGCGAGGCCCCGACCCACCAATCCTACGCCGAAGATGTGATGAAATTTTTGAAAGAAACCACGGGGACTTACGACCTGATGGTACTCGACCCGCCCGCCTTTGCCAAGAGTATGTCGGCGCGGCACAGGGCCGTGCAAGGCTACAAACGCCTCAACGCCGAAGGCATCAAGCACCTCAAACCCAACGGGATTTTGTTTACGTTTTCGTGTTCTCAAGTGGTGGACAGAGAGTTGTTTCATAATACGGTGGTAGCGGCGGCTATCGAAGCGGGCCGTCAGGTGCGGGTACTGCACCAACTTACCCAACCCGCCGACCACCCCGTCAATTTTTTTCATCCCGAGGGGAGTTATTTGAAAGGATTGGTGCTGTGGGTCGAATAAAAAAAACGCCAGTCAGACACTCCGACTGGCGTTTCACCTCACATTATCCTAAACTACTATTCCCTATTTTCCCACTATCATTCCTTTCAAGCCTCCCAATACGCCCAAAAGTTCACCTTTTTCGGTGGCGGGGACTTTGAACTTGTCGAGGGCCAGCACCAAGTCATTGACCAGCGAGTTGAATTCATCTTCGGTGATATTCATGCCTTTGTGGGCAGTCACCATGTCTTTGCCTTTGTATTTTTGGGGGCCACCCGCCGCTTCGCCGATTTGGTCAATCAAATTGTTGCGGAGTGCCGTGACACGGGCGGTGTTGCCTTTGCCCACATCGTCGAGAAGTGGCTTAAACGTGCGTACCATTTTGGGATTAGCGGCGACGTTGGCAATGAACTGATCCACCACGGCAGAGATGGCATTGACACCACCGAGGCGGTCATAAAGGGTAGGCGTGGGGGCAGCTTCTTCTTTGTTGCAACTGCTCAACAAGGCCATTACGACCAGCGACATCGTCCAGATTGTCTTCTTCATGTTTCTAATTGGTTGTTTGTGTGTTATAAAAAAATAAATTGGTTTTAACGAAAACACAGCGCGTATTTGGCTTTTTCAAAAGCCCTGATATAGCTGTGGGGAATCGGACACTGCGGTGCGGGTGGGCCAGCCGTTTCAAAGACTGCTTTTTCTACTTTTTGCCGCGTGATGGCAGCCACTTCGCTCGAAATACGCGCCGCTGAAATGTGTTCGGGGTCGAAAGTGACACTCACAACCTTGCTGCTGGCATTGGCGGCGCAGGCTGTTACGCCGTTGAGGGCTTCCACCTGCTGTTTGACGGTGGCGTAGGTCATAGCAGGTGCCGACCCATTGACCCGTAAGATGGTCATGTCCACGGGCGTGGCGTAAGCGTGGAGCGGGGCAGGCTCCCAGTTGGCATAGATGACAAATGGCTGTATGCACCTCGGCGCCAAAGGGATGATTTTTTTGATTTCATTGTGATCGTTTTTGTGGGTATGTACGAAAAAGTTTTTCGGGTTGGATTGAATTTTATGGAAAAAAAATAAATAAATTGCTCTCCAATCCAAATGCCTTTTGGGTACGTATGTACCTCAAATATAGACGCTCATTATTTCACCGAAACGGAGGATGTTTTTGAAAAACAACAAATACAGCGAAGAAGAGCTTATCGAACTACTGAGGCGACAAGACCGCAAGGCGTTCAATTATTTGTACGATAATTACTCCGATGCGATTTACGGGATTGTGCTCAAAGTGGTGCATACCGAAGAAGTGGCCCAAGACTTGATGCAAGATATTTTTGTGAAAATTTGGAAAAATATCACGCAATACGACGGTAGCAAAGGAAGACTCTTTACGTGGATGCTCAACGTAGCCCGCAACAGCGCCATTGATTATCTGAGAATCAAACGCCCTGAAATCCAAGACATAGACACTGCCGTATATTTAGTGGAAGGTGGCCAAAAAGCCCATGATGATTGGACGACGCCCGAGTTGCAAGAAATCGTGTCACGATTACGACCCGAACAACAAAAACTCATCGAAATGGTCTATTGGGGGGGCTACACCCACGAAGAAACCGCAAAACAGTTGGACATGCCTCTCGGAACTGTCAAAACACGAGTAAGGGGCGCATTACAAGACCTAAGGAAAATATTTGGCGCATGATTGACGTAAAAGCATATATCGAATCTGGGGTGTTGGAAGACTATCTTGGTGGCAACGTCTCCGAACAGGAACGCCGTGAGGTAGAATGTTTGTCCAAAATATACCCCGAAATCAAAACCGAACTGGACCAAATAGCCGATACTCTGGAAGGCTTGGCACGGGCGCAGGCGGTCAAACCTCCCGCTGCCTTGAAAGATAAAATCATGGCGCAGTTGGAGTTTGAAGACGCCCCCGAAGAAAACGAACAAGAAGAGGCTGAGGAAGCGCCTGTGATTCCACTCAATGCGCGTCCGCAGGGGATGCAGTGGCGTTGGTTGGCCGCTGCTTCGGTCGTAGGATTGATTGGTGTTGGGGTTTATTTCAACGCCCGTGTAGATGAACTAAGCCAAAAAGTAGCATTGCAAACGACGGAGTTGCATCAAAAAAATGAATGGATTGCGGCACTCAATCGGGCTGAAAATCAGTTTGTGACGCTCAAAGGTCTCGACAAGTCGCCGAGCAGTTCGGTGCGTGTCGTGTGGAATCCTACTACGCAGGAAGTAGCCCTCAATGTACTCTCTTTGCCCCAACCCGCCACCGACAAACAGTACCAACTGTGGGCGTTGGTGGATGGCAAACCCGTGGATCTGGGCGTGTTTGATGTCAAAGATGACCTTCAAAAGATGAAATTGGCCGCCAAAGCAGACGCTTTTGCCGTGACGCTCGAAAAGAAAGGCGGTAGCCCAACGCCTACTTTGACGGAGTTGTACGTGATGGGGAAAGTTGGCTAATAAGACTCAAAACAATCTTGGAAAAAAAGCAGGAACACGCTTTTGGTAAGCGTCAAACTGCGGCTTTGTTTTGGAAAGGGTTTGCTCCAAAAGGGCGACTCCCGATACTTTCATCAACAAAAAAGTCATCAAAACGGGGCTGAATACGTAAGCAAACGCACCGTTGGCACAAGCAAAACAAAAATAGCCCCACCACAGCAGTGCGTCGCCGAAGTAGTTGGGGTGACGGGTCAAAGCCCAAAGTCCCGTTTGGAGCAGTTGGCCTTTGTTGTTAGGGTTTTTCTTGAACTGCGTCAGTTGCCAATCGCCCACGGCTTCAAAATAAAACCCAACGCCCCACAGCGCAACACCTACCCAATCGAGCCACTGCAACTGCCCGTGGGCGGGTGTCAGCCCTACGAGCAAGGCCGATGATACAATCCACAGAATGACCCCTTGCAGTAAAAAAACGCGCAGATAAGACACCCACCACCAATTTTTGCCGTGTTCTTTGCGCCAAACTTGGTAGCGATAATCTTCGCCGTGGCCCAAGTTTCTAATGGCCAAATGCAGTCCCAACCGCAATCCCCACGCACTCACCATCGCGCACAGCACCAAAGAACGGGTATCGGACAAGCCCATACGGTATCGGTAAAACCACGCCACAATGACAAAGCCAAGGCCCCAAAAAATATCAATGATGCTGGCGTCTTTTATGGCCAAACTCACCACCCAAAGCGCGGTCAAACAGGCCATAATGACGCCAAAGCCTTCCCAAAATGGGTAAGGTTGGGTGCTTAAAAACACCAAAATACCCCCAAGGAGCGCGAGAAGGAAGAGGCGGGTTTTCATTTTTTTTATGAGTCTATTTTAGTGCGTGAATGAGTAAATGATTGAAGGCGAAAATGAAAATTAGGAAATATTTGAGCATTGCTGCATTCACGCATTTTAGCATCATTAAAATTCTACGCGGTAGTTGAGTACTGGTACAATGCCCAACTGATATTGCTGCACTACTTGCCGCTGCAAAACGTCGTAATAGCTGTACGCTTCGTTTTGGGTGCTGGTCAGGTTTTGGATGTCAATGGACCAAGTACGGGTGAAATTTTGCTTATTTTTCTTCCAATACACGCGCACGTCAGGACGGAAATAATCGTTGAGCTTGATGCTAAACAGTTCTTTTTCTTTGTAAACAGTACGCCCTGCATTTCGAGAAGCATCGACATCAATGGGCGAGTCGCGGAAGCCGCCCAACCACAAAATGCGCGTATTGAACCCAAAGACGCGGTTGGGCCGCCGACGAAACTCCTTGCCGCCCGTCAGGCTGAACGTATGTCCGCCGTTGAAGCGCGTACTACGCTCGATACCATCGAGTCCTTTGTAAAGCGAATTATAGACCGAAGCCGTGACGAGAGCATAAAAATCATTTTGGAGAAAACGCTGATAGGTTACTTCAAGACCGTAGTTGCGGCCTGTGCCGTTGTTCATAAGCGCAAACTGTGTAGCTCCTTCTATTAAATTGAGGGCAGAAAACAAAGGCGCATTGTTGGTCGCAACAGGCACGTCGAACAATGACTGATAGTAGGCTTCGATTTTGAGGGAATGTTGTTTTTTCCAAAAATGCTCATAGCCCAACACCCAATGATGCGCTCTGGTAAAGCCCAAAGAACCATTGACGAGGCGTGATGCAAAGGGATTGTACAAATACGTTTGCGGCATTTGCAGCTGACTATGTAGGCCGTAGGAGAAATTGAGTGCATTTTGGGCATCAAGCGCGTAGCGCAGCGCTGCCCGAGGCTCCACCGACTGCGTTTGGTTGAATGTATAGTGCAGATAATGCAGCCCCGCTTGGAGGTTGAAACGCGGCGAAAGTCGCCCCGAAATATTGGCGTAAGGCTGTAAAATCCAACCGTCCATTGCGCCCAGAGTGGAGGTGAATCGGTCGAGTATTCTGACGGAATCGGTTTGTGAAGTAGCATAAAAACCCGCCTTGAGTTGCCAGTCGGCACTGAGCTTGGTCGTGAGCGACGACGACAGCGTGTAGCGCGTTTTGCTGGTACGGTCAAGTTGCGTCAAAGTGGGTGCAAAGTTGCGCTTGTTGAGGAGCAGCCCCGTTCTTTCGGAAGCCAATCCCGAAGCTGCTATCACGGTGTGCCAGAGGGTTTTACGGCCGAGTTTGAGTTGGTGCGTGATGCCCGCCGCGCCCATTCGGTTACGAAACTCAATGTCAAAGCCATCTTTCTGAAACTTCCACAGCAGTGTATCGCGCTCGGCTTTGAAGACATTGCTGCTCACGCCGCCCATGCCAAAAACCGTGAAGTCACCCGCGCGACGGGTAGGGAAGGAAAGATTGAACGATAAATCTTGAAAACGAATGTCTTCGCCGCCAAAAGTGACGCCCATCGCGGCCAAAAGCCCCGTGAACGAGTAGCGGTAATTGACCAAGTAGGAGGCTTTGCTTTTTTTGGAAAGCGGCCCCTCTGCCGATAAATCCACGCCAATCAAACCCGCTTGCCCCGTAAACTCGTGGCGTTGGTTGTTGCCTTTTCGGAGGTGAATGTCCATTACACCCGCGAGCGCGTTGCCGTATTGGGCAGGAAACGCCCCCGTCAGAAAATCGGCGCGGTCCATCAACTGCGCACTCAGGATATTGACTCCTCCGCCCGTTTGGGTGGGTCGGTCGCTGAACGTCCCCGCGTTGCTGAGGTGGTTAGGATTGACGATTTCGACCCCTTCGAGCCGCCACTGCGTACCCATCGGAGAGTTGCCTCGGATGACAAGGCTGTTGGCTTGGTCGTTGGCCGAAATCACCCCCGCAAACGACGTAGCCAGACGCGCAGGGTCAAAAAACGTGGCCGCGTGGCGGAGCGTTTGCTCCAACGTGATGGTTTGGACGCTATTGACCGCCGACGGCTTGGCGGTTTGAACCACCACTTCGTTGAGTTTTTGGGAAGATTCGGCCAGTTCGACCGTCAAAACCTTTTCTTTACTGGCCTCTACCAATACTTCGGGAATGATGAGTGTTTCATAACCGAGAAATTTGATTTGCAGACTGTAACGCCCAATCGGAACGTTGGGGAGCTTAAACTCACCGTTGGCATCAGTAACGGTGTTTTTATTTTGCCCGACCAACTCTACCGTCGCTCCCGCCAAATTTCGGCGATTGGTAGCGTCAGCGATGGTGCCTCGGAGGGTTTGGGTGATGGTGTTTTGGGCAAATAATGGTGCGTTGAAAAAAAATAATGCCCCCACAAGGCCACAAAAGCCTATAAATCGCCACTGATGGAAAGTTTTAGAGATTGACATAAACTATTATTAAACAAAAAGGTTTACTACTTAAACAAAAAGCCAAATGAGTCTCAAAATTACCGAAGCAAAAATCTACGATGCTTTGTATTCCTTTTTCCTCAAAGAAGGTTTTGAGTTACTCATGGAAAAAAAACAGTTTCGCAAAAATACACCGACAGGATTTATAAACGTCATTTTTTCGATTTCTGAATACGAAAAAGATTCTGACGTGTGGGTGGAGGTGCATATTGGGGGGCGTAACAACCAAATTGAGCAGATTGCCCAGCAGTTTCTGAACGTCAATTTGATGGATTATAGGAGTGATGCCAATACGGTGGTGATTTCGACGGGCAAATACAACGACGTGAAATATTTTCGCTACAAAATTCACGATGCCGACGACCTGCTCGCTGCTTGTGAGTCGGTGATAGGCTTTATGACTACGACGGGTTTAGATTTTCTCAAAAAAGTGAGTCAATTGGACGAAATCAATCGGCTGCTCAATCGCTTTCCTACGCAGCCCAGCAAATATTTGTACAACCAAATCCACCGTTGTTTTAAGGGATTGATTGCGGCCAAACTCACCGAAAACCCGCGCTATCTGCCGCTCATAGAAACCTACCGCAAATACATACACCAAAACGGTTCCGAAGTCGAACTTCAAAACTACGACCGTCTCGTGGCGTATCTTCAATATTACAGTGCCAATTGAGTTTTTGTGGGTCGAAGCATTCTTCCTTGGTAATCACCGTATTCCAAACACTTGGTTTACCCGGAGGAGTCACCAAGCATTTTGAGGCTTATACCATTGGACTTCTTTGAGACCGTCGCCTTCAAAACGAATACCGCCACTGTTATCCAACGGGAAAATAAGATTAGTCATCGTTGCTTCGCCGTCATTGCCAAAAACTTCGATTGAGCATCTGTCCACCAAAATCCGCAAATGAATCAGCCCGTTGGCATCGGGTAGGAGAGGGGCCGTGGTACGAGCAGGGAAGTCTTTGCTGAAACCTGTCAAGCCTGATTGAGTACGGTCTATGTAAAGTTCTTTTTGGGCAGCGTTGTAGCCCACGAGCGTGTAAGATTTATCAGTTGCTTTAAGTTTGACCAAAAAATCACGGGCTTCTGCTTTGATATTGAGACCAAAGTTGTCGGTGGACTTAGTGCTTTTGAAGCTGTTGTTTAGGGTCTTGGCATTTCCAAAAAATGTGGGTAATGCGCCTTCATAGTGATTTTTCAAGGGCTGCTGCTTCAAGCTAAACTTTCCCTCTTTTTTGACCAACGATATTTCGCGCGGTAGCGTCATTTGCCCACGGAAAGGTGAAGTCGGGATATTGTTGGCATACTGCCAGTTGTTCATCCAGCCGAGGATAATCTTTTGCGAAGAATTATTGAACGGAATCGCCGCGTAAAAATCTTTGCCATAATCCACCCAACGAGTTTGAGTGTCTTGGGGAATGAAGTTTTTACCGTCGAAATCTCCCACAAAATACTGCATACCAGAGCCACCCGCTACCGCCCCTTTGCCTACCGAAATCAGCAGCAGCCATTTTTTGCCTTCGGGCGTGTCAAAATCTATCAACGCGGGACATTCCCAAATGCCCAGTGCGGTGTTTTTCATTTGAAACTCACCTGCTTGCGTCCAATTTGTGAGGTTTTTGGAATGATAAAACAGTGCTTTCTGCTCGTTGGGCAGTACCACGGTCATCAGCCAGACTTGCAGGGGCGCGTACCAAATCACGTTGGGGTCGCGGAAATCGCGCTGTTCGGGGGTGTAGTTTAAAATGGGATTTTGGGCGTATTTGGTCCAAGTGCGACCTCGGTCGGTGCTGTACGCGAGGTGTTGGGTTTGGCGTTTACCTTCTTCATGGCCTGTATAAATCGCCACCATCGCATTTTTACCAAAGCCGCTACTGTTGAGTGAGTCAATCACGACACAGCCCGAAAAAATCATTACCCCGTTTTCTTCGGCAATCGCGGGTGGGAGTTCGGTCCACTTGACCAAATCTTTGCTTACGGCGTGGCCCCAGGTCATATGCCCCCAACGGTCGCCGAAGGGGTTGTACTGATAAAAAAGATGATATTCACCCGCAAAATACACCAGACCGTTGGGGTCGTTGGTCCAGTTTTTCTTGGGTGAAAAATGAAACTGCGGACGGTAACGCTGGCGATAGGTAGTGTCGTTTCGGGTAGTTTGTGAAAATACCAACAGCGGACACAACAGAAAAAGTGAAAAATATTTCATGGGACATTAGCTTGATGTACTTTGGAGAATCTCTTTTAGAAGCTGTGTGAGTCTTTCTTCCAAAATATCAGATTGCTCTGATTTATCATAAATAGAAACCAAATAGACTGTTTCGGATACGATTCTGATATAAGTGATTACGCGCGCACCTCCTCTTTTTCCTTTGCCTTTTGACCGAATAGAAAGACGGATTTTATAAAAACCATTGCCAAGAGAAGTCCCCAAAAAAGGGTTTTCCAGAATCTGTTTACCCAAATCTTCGATTTCGTCCCTTAGAGAAGGGAATTTTTTGAACAAGCGTTTGGCTTCTCGCTTGAAATTATCGGCTCTTTATGAAGTTACTTGCACTTTGGGAGTTCAACCTCATCCCTAACCCTTCTCCTTTCTGGAGAAGGGGATTTAAAGCCCTCTCCAGAAAGGAGA
>JALOLW010000195.1 GCA_025455795.1 Spirosomataceae bacterium | reverse complement strand
AAGGGGCGAGGTTCAAATCTTTTGATATGTCCACCAAACTCAAACTTATTGGGGTGGACGTGGCGAGTTTTGGGGATGCCTTTGCCGAAGGACGCACCAAACCCCAACACGCGCAGCTACTGGCCGCCGATGTGGACAAAGAAACCTGTATCAGACTGATTGACAGATTTTTGATGTTTTATATCAAAACAGCCGAACCCCTCACCCGCACCGCTACTTGGCTCAACAAAATGGAGGGGGGCATGGCTTACCTCAAATCGGTGATTGTAGATGACTCACTGGGAATAGGGGCTGCGTTGGAACAAGAAATGCAGACATTGGTGGACAACTACGCCTGTGAATGGAAAGAGGCCGTCGAAAACCCAGCAATGCGCCGCCGATTTGTACATTTTGTCAATGCCCCCGACCTCAAAGACCCCAACGTGCGTTTTGAACCGCTCCGCGAGCAAATCAAAGCCGAAGATTGGAACGTAAAGGTGAGTTACTAAAATCAAAAACACTTGAAGACAATGGAAATATTGACCGAATTGAAACAAATAAAAGCGGTGGCAGCTTGCCGCGTGGAAGATGTCCCCGAAAACGGCGGTGCGTGTGTGCTGGTGGAGGGCGAATAAATCGCTATCTATAATTTTACGCGCCGGGGCGAATGGTACGCTACCCAAAACCTTTGTCCGCATAAACAACAAATGGCACTCTCGCGTGGGATGATAGGCACGCAGGCGGGTGAGCCAAAAGTCGCCTGTCCGTTTCACAAAAAGACCTTTTCGCTCCAAACGGGCGCTTGTCTGAGCGGAGACGAGTACAAAATCAAAACCTACGAAGTGCGGGCCGAAGATGGGTGGGTGTATGTGGAAATATAGACCGAAAAATAAGTTTGAACGCTCAAAAATCATAACTGACTAATATTTTCGCTACTTTTCGGCCTCAACGTGACCCCTTTACCCAATGTTACCGTTAGCCGAAACCCTCCGACAATGGGAAGAACAGCAAATCGTTACTCCCCAACAACACCAACAATTACACGATTACGAACGGCAGCGACCCGTGTCTTTGTACTGGTTGTTGCGTACTTTGCTCTCCGTGGGGCTATTGGCCTTTACTACGGGGGCGGGTATGTTGATTTATGAGCATATAGATACCATCGGCCATGAGGTGCTTATCGCGGTGTTGGCGGTACTGACCGCCGCTTGTTTTTACTACACTTACCGTTATAGCGCGCCCTTTTCGACCCAACTCACTCAAAATGAGGGCAAGTTTGCCGACATCGCCTTGTTGTTGGGCTGCACGCTGTTTTTGTCACTGGAAGGCTATGTGCAGTGGCGTTACGCAGTATTCGGCACGCGCTACGGCTTGGCTACGGTGATTCCTGCCGTTTTGTTTCTTTTTTGCGCTTATCGTTTCGACCACCGAGGCGTACTTTCGATGGGTTTGACCGCCCTGGCGTCGTGGGTAGGCTTGACGGTCGCCCCGTTGGAGTTGTTTGCTTCCAACGATTTTTCTGACCCCTCGTTGATTTATACCGCAGTGATATTTAGTCTTGCGGTGTTGGGGTTGAGTGTTTTTTTGGAAAAGCAACACATCAAACCACACTTCTCTTTCACTTATTTTTTACTCGTGGGCAACCTGCTCTTTGTCAGTGCATTGGCAGGGCTTTTTACCGATGCTTACTGGTACATTTTTGCCCTGCTTGTTTTGGGGGCAGCTTGGTTTTTCTTTCGCCACGCCCAACGCACCCAATCGTTCGTTTTTCTGCTCATGGCAGTGGTGTATAGCTACATTTGTCTGACGTACTTGGCCTTCAAAATTCTGCCCGAAGAAAGCCTTATTTTTCTCGTGCCATTTTATTTTATGGCAAGTGCGGGCGGGGTAGTTTGGTTTATCATCAGTTATAAAAAACTCCTCAAAAACAGCGCGTTATGAAAAAAGTATATGACGAAACCCTGCTCCGTAACGAATACGCGCAAGCCCTGGCGAAGCGGCTACTAACAGCAGGACAAATTTCCAAAGAACAACACGAGCAGGCCCAAAAACTTCACGCGGATATTCCCTACAATCCCAATTTTTTTATCAAAATCTTGCTCTTTTTCTTTGGCTGTTTAGGGTTTAGCTTTGGCGGGTCGTTTGTGTCGTTGTTTTTCTTGGGGGCGTTTCCCGAAGGCTATGGGGTGCTGGGGGCATTGTACGGATTCGGAATGATATTTGTGCTTTTGTTTCTTATCAAGCAGCGCAAACTACACTTTTCTGGCGTGGACAACGCCCTCATTTACGGTATTTTGGGGTGTGCATTGCCCTTGTTGTTCCAACTGTACGAGACAATGGGTATTGATGAAGTTTGGGTAGTTGCGCTCATGGCCTTGCCATTTTTTGGGATAGTGATTTACTGCTTTGGTGAGCCACTGGTGGCCGTAATGGCCTACCTTTTGAGCCTGTTTATCATTGCTTCCATCGCCATGAAGCACCCGCTGACCAAAGCCCTACTGCCTTTTATTTTGATGATTTTGAGCGTTGGTGTTTACTATTGGCTCAGACGTTTTGAACAGCAGTCACGGGCTTTTTACTGGCAAACAGCCATTGCGTGGACACAGACGGTGGTATTGATAATGATTTATGTATCAGGCAATTATTACGTGGTGCGTCAAGCCAATGCCACGCTCAATGGCTTGCCCGACCCCGCGCCCGAAATCGCCTTTGCGCCCGTTTTTTGGGGGCTAACTTTTCTGATTCCCGCGTTTTATTTGTACTTTGGCTTTCGGGAGCGGCGTTTGACTTTGTTGATTTTAGGGTTGTTGGGCGTTTTGGCGGCGGGGAGTACGGTGCGGATGTACCATAGCGTGCTGCCGCTCGAATGGGTGCTGGTTTTGGGAGGAACGCTGGTGGTCTTGGGCGCGGGTTGGGTGATTAAGTTACTCAAAACCCCGCGTTTTGGTTTTAGCCATGACCCCGAAGAAGTTTCTGCCAATCGGCTGGGCTTGGAAGCGGTGCTTTTGTCTCAACTCACCAAAAATGTGCAATCTGCCGACCACGGTGTCCAACTAGGCGGAGGTGACTTTGGTGGGGGAGGAGCGGGAGAAAAATATTGATAACGATATGTTGGATTCACTTTTACGAAAACACCAGAAAAATTTTGCCCCTGTCGTGGCGGTGGATTGGCAAAAAGACCCGTATTGTGTCCTTGACTTTACCGACCAAAACCCTGACCTTCAAGACCTCAATCTGGTTGATACACGGGTTTTTGATGCGTATGTTTTCAAGAAAATCCACCAAGCAGGGGCGTGGATAGGCGTGGGAGGCTACAACGAACACCGTGCTATTTATCGAAGAAGCTCCCACTTTCAGCAGACCGACGAGCCGCGCTGTATTCATTTGGGGATAGATATTTGGGCGGCGGCGGGTACAGCGGTATTTGCGCCGATGGCGGGTCATGTTCATAGTTTTGCCAACAATGCCCACTTTGGCGATTATGGTCCTACCATTATTTTGGAACATCAAATTGACAATCAGCGGTTTTACTCCCTGTATGGACACCTGAGCGAGGAGTCTTTGCGCGGCCTTCAAGTAGGACAAAGCGTAGAGAAAGGACAAAAAATAGCCGAGTTTGGCGCGTATCCCATCAACGGCGACTGGCCACCGCATTTGCATTTTCAGTTGATGACCGATATGCAGCACTACCGAGGCGACTTTCCGGGGGTGTGTACATTGCGTGAGCGCGAAGCGTTTTTGGCGCAATGCCCCAACCCCAATCTTATTTTACAAGTGCCACGGTTGCCCTAAAAAAAAGCGCGACTACCAGCCGCGCCTTTTTTGTCTTATAAACTCTATTGTTTACCCCAATAGATTCTTTTTCTCGAACCAGAGACATGTCTTAGATGGTGCTGTCAATAGGTAGTTGTCTCAAAGACGCAGCAAAATCAAAAAAGGTTGGAATGAACCTACATTTTTTTTTATTGGTTTTGAAAATATGAATTCCTACTTCAAACATATTCAAGAAGGCATCCAAACCACCCTGACGGGGATGCGCCTCACGTGGCGGCATCTGTGGGCGGCCCGCCAGCGTCGAAGCGAACATAGCATCCGCGAAAATGACTACTTTGCCAGTTCCGACGGTATGGTGACACTCCAATACCCTTTTGAGACGATGCCCATTCCCGACAACGGTCGCTATCGCCTTCATAATGAGATGGATGACTGTATTGTGTGCGACAAATGCGCCAAAATCTGCCCCGTAGATTGCATCGAAATCGAACCCATCAAAGCCACGGGTGAAGTGGGCAAAGCCTCGGATGGTTCGCCCATCAGACTGTACGCCGCCAAGTTTGATATTGACATGGCCAAATGCTGCTACTGCGGTCTTTGTACTACGGTATGCCCTACTGAGTGCCTGACCATGACCAAAACGTTTGATTTTAGCGAGTTTGAGATGCGAGATATGAACTATCAATTTGGCAACCTCACACCCGCGCAAGCAGAAGAAAAACGCGCACTCTACGAGCAGTTTATGGCTGAAAAAGAGGCGTTTAAGAAGCAGATAGCAGTAGGAAGTGAGCAGTTGGCAGAAAGCAGTGGAAATGTTCCTGTGCCGTCGCGTCCCAAGCCTGCGTTTGTACCGAAGAAGCAGGTTGCCGTTAGCGAGCAGCCATTAGCGGATGAAGTTTCAGCGCCCCCGGCGCCTCCGCGTCCCAAGCCTGCGTTTGTACCGAAGAAGCAATCAGTTGTTGGCGAGCAGCCATCAGCGGAAGCACACGTGAAAGAGCCACAGGCAGAGGTTCAACCCGATAAAAACGAAAATACTGACTCAGGGGCGGAAAAACCACGACCTAAGCCAGTATTTAAACCGACAATGCGCCCTAAGTCTTAGAACGGAGCCTCTACTTCATTCGGGGTCGTAGGCACGTCAGCCGCAGGGGCTACTTTGGGAGTGCGTGGTTTTCTCGGGGCTTTGGGAGCTGTCGTTGCCGCTTTTGGTTTCGGACCTGGTTTCCCCTTTACCTTAGTTGCGGTTTTAGTCGTTTTGGTCTTAGCAGGAGCTTTGGCTTTAGGGGCGGGAGCTTCTACGGCGAGTGGTTGGGGCGCGGGTGCTTCTACTACCACTTCTTTGGGTTCTGCTTTTTTGTCTTTTTTAGCCTTACTTTCGCTTTTTTTAGTGTCCTTTTTCGCTTCTTTTTCCGCTTTTTCAAGTGCTTTTTTCGCTTTTTTGGCGGCTTCCTTAGCGGCTTCTTCCTTCTTGTCCTCTTCCTTCTTGGCAATTTTAGCTAATTTCTTAGCCAGTTTGTCGGAGGCTTTGACGATGGCCTTGGCGATTTTCTTAGAAGTAGTTTCGCCTATTACTACGGTGGCTATTTTCTGGGCCAAATCGCCCGCCAGTTTCTTTTTGTCTGATTTCATAATTGGATATGATTGAGGTAAATGAAAAAAATTTGCAAATACATACCTATTTTTCCGTAAAGTCAAAAAAAATGGATTATTTTTCTATTAAACTTTTTAGCCGCTTAGACACAAAATCCCACGCTACTACCCCCGCACTGACCGATACGTTGAGGGAATGTTTGGTGCCAAACTGCGGAATTTCGAGGCAAATATCGCTCTGTGCTATCACGTCTTCGTGGACTCCAAATACCTCATTGCCAAGCACAAAGGCGTATTTTTGGGTAGTGTCAGGTACAAAGTTATGCAGTAGCGTACTACCTTCTACTTGCTCCAACGCGGCGATCTGGTAGCCTTCGCTTTGGAGTTGGGCAATGACGTTCATAATACTTGATTGATGCTCCCACGTCACCGACTCATCGGCGCCGAGGGCTGTTTTGCTGATGTCGCGGTGCGGGGGTGTACCCGTAAGGCCACAGAGATATACTTTCTCGGCACAAAAAGCGTCGGCGGTACGGAAGATGGAACCGACGTTGTTGAGGCTGCGGATGTCATCCAACACAAACACAAAAGGATGCTTCACGCCCACTCGAAACGCCGCCACGGACAGGCGGTCGAGTTCGTCCATTGATTTTTTACGAAACATGACGGTTATTGGCAGCCTTCTTTGCGACGGGTGTCAATGATACTCCAAATCTTCCACCCCGAGGCGGTTTTGATCAACTGAAACGCATTGACGCCGCAATGACTGAAAGCCCCTTTGTAGAAAAACTTGTAGGGTGTCCAAGCCGTAGCGAGGTCGCCGTCTATTTTGATGTCAACGGCGGTGAGTTGTTCGTCCAAGTCGCCCGCCGTAGCCTTGCCGATGCTTTTGACAAAACCCTCAAAGGAGTCTGAGCGCACGGTTATTTCACCTGCTTTGTTTTTGGTGACGGTCTCAAGTCGCGCTCCTGCGGCCAACGCTTGCCGTACCATGGTCGAATCGGCTTTTTTCATGCCCTCAAAAAGCTGATTGATAGGGGCTTTTACTTCGGCTTCGGTACTTTGGGCCAAAGAAAACACCGCGAAACTCATAAAAACAACTGTTAGAAACGATTTCATATTGGAGATTTTAAATTTCAACATTCGATATTCAGCATTGACTGTTCAATATTATACCCAACGACTTATACCAATACCCGCTGCCCGCCTTTGGCCACCGACTTAAACACGGCCTCTACCACCCGAATATCGCGCAAGCCCTCTTCACCAGGGGCGATGAGTGGCGTTTTGTTGATGATGGCGAGGGCGTCTTCGTCCATCTGTCTGGCCTGTTGATTGTTGAGCGGGAAGTCAATCGGTCCTTGCGGGCTGCTGCCTTTGTTGCCACTATAACTCGAAAACGGCTCCATCTTAAACCAGCCTTTTTCGCAGTTTACTTGCAGGTAGTTCATGTTGATGCCAAAACTCGCGTGACAAGTTGCCAACGCACCGCTCGGAAATTCCAACCGATAGAGCGCGGTTTCTTCTACTTCTTTGTAAATCTCGGGGCGCGTGGTATGAAACTCCGCCGTCACGGCTACGGGTTCTTCGCCCGCCGCCAAGCGCGCACCTTGCAGCGGGTACACGCCCATGTCGCCCATCACGCCGCCGCCGAGGGCTTTGTTTTGTTTCCAATGCGTAGTGCGCCCGTCCACGTAGCCCGCGCCACAGGCAATCATGCGGATTTTGCCAAACGTTTTTTCTTTGGCAAACTTCATGTACGCTTGCGTGTTGGGGTCGTGCTGACAGCGGTAGCCAATCGCCAACGTCACTTTGTTTGAGGCACAGGCTTTTATCATTGCTTCGCAGTCGGCCACGCTCGGAGCCATGGGTTTTTCGCACCACACGTGCTTGCCCGTGCCAGCGGCGCGTACCACAAACTCGCGGTGCATACTCGGCGGTAGCACTATATAAATCACGTCAATATCAGGATTGCTGGCGATTTGGTCGAAGTTTTGGTAGTTGTAAATATTGGTACTCTGACAATTTTAGTGGACTATAAAAAGAAAGCCATAGCTCTCAGTCTAAGATGCTTGAAATTGGGTATTCCGAAGGAGAACCTTTT
>JALOLW010000194.1 GCA_025455795.1 Spirosomataceae bacterium | reverse complement strand
CAAACTTCTCCAACAAACTTTCGACCTACCGCTCTCTACGACGCAGTTGGAAGACTACGCCCGCAAATTGGGAAGTGACTGCGCGTTTTTTGTCCAAAACCGCCCGCAGTTTTGTTACGAAAAAGGCGACCAATTTGAAGACATTGACCTGCGTTTGGCGGGCAAACACATCGTATTGGTCTATCCCAACCTCCACATCTCTACCGCCGAAGCCTACGCAGGTGTCACCCCCAAGCGGTCAGCGGTGGATTTGCGTGAGGTATTCCGCCGCCCAGTCGCTGAGTGGCGCGAGTGGGTAGTAAATGACTTTGAAGAAGGACTTTTCAAAAAATACGCCATCCTTCCCCAAATCAAGCAGCAACTCTACGACTTGGGTGCTGAATACGCTTCCATGACGGGGTCGGGTTCGACGGTTTATGGGATTTTTGAAAAAGCCCCCGAGCTATCAAACACTTTTGCTCAACATACCGTTTGGAATGGACAACTGTTATAAGTAGTTGGTTATTTGTTAATTATCATCCGAAAAAACAAAAGAAGATTCGTGCCTCGTACTACACACATCAAAGAAAATCGCTTCACCAAACGCCGCGAACCGTTCAAGTTTATGCTTGGATTAGGCATTTTGGGTAGTGTATTGATTTTTACCGTATTGCTGGCGGTGTATGCTTTGCGCAAATCGGCGGGGGTATATTGGACCGATGTATCGTTGCCAAGTCTGTTTTGGGTGAGTACTGCGGCTATCGTGTTGAGCAGTTTTACGCTACACTTGTCGCATCGGGCTTTCAAAACCGACCATTTTAGTTCTTTTCGGGCCAATCTCGTCGCTACGCTACTGTTGGGTGTTTTGTTTGTGATTTTGCAACTAATGGGCTGGAAGCAGTTGATTGATGCGGGCGTCAGCACCGTCAAAAATCCGTCGGTGGGCTTTGTGTATGTGTTGTCGGGGCTGCACGTGTTGCATATTTTAATTGGGATTGGGGCGTTGGCTTGGCTGTTTTTTAAAGCCTTCCAAAATCATTCGTATGTGGACTCGTTTGTGTTTAGTGTCAATCCCCCCAACCAACTCCGTATGCGGCTTATTGTGCTGTACTGGCATTTTGTGGATATACTTTGGCTGTACCTTTTTGCTTTTTTGCTGTACCATCATGGGATTTGAACGTTTTTCGTTTGGATGTTTATCGTTTCAGACTCTCTCTTGACAATTTTTGTGGTGGTCAAAATTATACAGAGAACAAAATACCAGACTATCACTACTTTAATCTCTGTGGTGCTCTGTGCAAAACTTTGTGTAATCCCATTTTACCCCAAAAATTGTCGAACAATCAACATTTTTCAAATCTAAAAATCCATATCAAAGGATAAACCTTTTAACCTTCAAGCGATAAACCTCAAACTTTCAAACGATAAACCATAAACCTAATGAAACTTTTTATCTTCCTCTTTACCATCGCATTTGCCGTGAAAGCCCAGACTGTCATACCGCTTTGGCCCAGTGGTCAAATCCCCAACGACCTTCAAAACAAAACCATCCAAGAAAAGGTGGACGTTGATGCCAACGGTATCATGCGTATTTCCAACATCGTCTTGCCTTCGATGAGCGTTTACTCACCCCCCAATCCTAACGGAACGGCGGTCTTGATTTGTCCAGGGGGCGGCTACCGCATCGAAGCCGCAGGTCACGAAGGTACCGACGTAGCCAAGTGGTTCAATAGCTTTGGCGTGACAGCTTTCGTCCTCAAATACCGCCTTCCCGACGATGCCCTTTGGCGCAACAAACACGAAGTACCGCTTCAAGATGCCATGCAAGCCATGAAGCTGATTCGAGAAAATGCCAACACGTATCGCATTGACCCTAAGCGTATTGGAGTGATGGGCTTTTCGGCAGGAGGGCATTTGGCTTCGACATTGAGTACGCATTGGCACCGCCAAAATCTACCCAACGCTGAGATTTACAAACCCGATTTTTCGATTTTGATGTACCCTGTGGTATCGTCGGGTGTACACAAACACGGGGGGTCTTTTGAGAATCTTTTGGGCAAAAACCCCAGTCCTGAAATGATGGAACACTACTCCAACGAGAAACAAGTTTCTGCCCAAACACCCCCCACCCTGCTGGTTCATGCCTCCGACGACAAGGCCGTGCCTGTCGAAAACAGTATCTTGTACTACTCGGCTCTTCGCCAACTCAACATCCCCGCTTCGATGCTTGTCTATGAGAACGGCGGACACGGTTTTGGGTTGGCTACCAAACAAAAAGGCTCGGTCAAAAACTGGTCTAACCACTGCAAAGGATGGATGGAAGCGATGGGGTTGTTGAAATAATCAATGCTTTTGTTGCCGATTTTTTACGAAATTGCGCCAAAAATCGCGCAAAACAGATGAGGCTTGTAAAATTGACCCCCTCTATTTTTGAACCGCAAGGATGCAAAGACGCAGGGAAATGCTTCGCGTCTTTGTGTCTTTGCGGTTCAATATTTATTATCTTAATTGGCAGTTTTGGTTTAAACATAGCCACTGCCCAAGCCCGCTACGGCAACGAGTGGATTAGGTACAATCAGCCCTATCTCAAAATCACCATTGCCGAAAACGGCATTTATCGGCTTTCTTTTGCGCAACTCACCCAAACAGGTTTCCCTACTACCGACCCCGTGCGATTTCAACTTTTCCACCGTGGCACCGAGATAGCCCTGCGCGTTGGTAGCGATTTTGTGGAGTTTTACGCCGAAGCCAACGACGGTGCTCAAGACAGTCTTTTGTATCGGCCACGCAGCGCACGTCCTCACGCGCATTACAGCCTTTTTTCCGAAAATACCGCCTATTTTCTCACCGTTGGCACGTCCAATGGCCTTCGCATACCGCAACTTTCACCCGCTGCTTTTGGCATTACGCCCGAAACCTACCACTTGGAGCAACAGCTAAGGCTTTTTAACGATGAGTTTTCGTTCAACAATTCCACGGGGCCTGTGCCGTTCTTGCAACAGAGTTTTTATGAACAAGGCGAAGGCCGCACGGGCAAATGGATTCGGCGCGACTCGACGGCGATTTGGAATGTGTCTTTGACCAATTGGGTGCGCAATGCCTTCAGGCCGAAGTTGGAATTAATGCTCAACGGACGGACAGAGTTTTTTCACCAAATCAGCGCGTCGGTAGGCGTTTCACCACGCACTTTTGCCCAAGTAGATTTTTTCGGATTTTTGCCAAAAATCATCAACACTGACCTCTCCGACAGCGACTTAACGCCCGACGGGCGTGTGCAGTTCTCGTTGCGAGCCGCGAGCAGAGACCCGTTTGAGATTTATTCACTCACTTACCACAAGCTCACTTATCCGCAAAGTTTTGACATGACAGGGCTGACGCAGAAAGTGTTTTATCTCCGTGCCAACGCGGCGGAGACATCGCTTGTACGTATCCCCAACGCGCCCACCGACGCGCAGGTGTGGGACATCACCCAACGCGCCACGCCGCGCTTGCTCGCCACCACGCGCGAAGGCAATACGCTGTCGGTCATTGTCCCCGAAACCGCCCAAGCCCGCAAATTGTGGGTGACCAATACGCTCAAAACACCCGTGTCCGTGACGACTGTTCGTTTTGAAAATATAGACAACAAAACCGCCAATTACCTCATTCTCACGCATCCCCGCCTGCGCGAGAGTGCCAATGCCTACGCCCAATATCGGCAGTCGGTAGCGGGCGGAAGCTATCGAGTCAAAGTATTTGACATTCAAGATGTTTATGAGCAATTTGGCTACGGAGAACGTCATCCAGTGGCGGTACGGCGGTGGGCCGATTGGATGTTGAGCGGTGGGCAGCGGCCTTATTTGCTGTTGCTGGGGCGCGGGATTTCGTTTCCCGAACTCCTCCGCAACAACCCCGACGACCTCGTGCCGTCGTGGGGCTATCCTGCGTCTGATATTCTTTTTACGCAGGGACTCGCCAACGAAGCCCCCGAAGTCCCCGCCATGCCCACAGGCCGCCTGAGTGTGACCCGCAACGAGGAGGCACTGGTATATTTGCAAAAAGTGCGGGAGTTTGAAGCCAATGCCCCCAACGAACTCTGGCGCAAACGCATTTTGCATTTGAGCGGTGGCAAATCAGAAAGCGAAATCAGCGATTTGCGAAATGTACTGGACAATCTTAGCACACTGCCCAACCGCCGTTGGATAGGCGCACGCACGGCGGCTCTCAGCAAACAAAGCCCCGTGGAGGTCGAAAACGTCAATATTTCGCCCCAACTCAACGACGGCGTGGGGCTTATCACTTTTTTTGGACATGCTTCGCCCAACGTCACCGACCTCAACATCGGTTTTGCTTCAACCGCAGGCAACGGCCTCAACAATCAGCCGCGTTATCCTTTTATGTATTTCAACGGCTGCGGCGTGGGCAATGTATTTTTGCGACAAACTACCCTCACCACCGACTGGCTTTTTACGCCCAACCGTGGCGCGATTGGGGTGTTGGCGCACTCGTTTTGGAGCTATTCGGGTACGACGCAGACGCATTTGGATGTGCTGTATCGCACCTTGTTCAACGACCGCCAGCAAATCGGGGCTTCTATCGGCCAAGTGCAGCAAGAAGCCAACCGCCGCCTGAGCAAACAGGCTGAAAATGACTTTTTTATGTTGGCCAATATCCACCAAAGCGTTTTACAAGGCGACCCTGCATTGGTGATTTACCCCCAAACCAAACCTGACTTTGGCATTGAAAAAACGGGTGTTTTTGTCCAATCCAAAAACCAAGTGACACCGCTCTCGCGGGCAGATTCGGTGCAAGTCGGGGCCATAGTGTCCAACTTGGGACTGTACGATTCTCTCACCAATCTGCGGGTGCGGGCTAAAGTGACTTTCCGCAACGGGCGCACTGTGGAGCGGGCAGTTTTGGTCAAATCAGTGGCTTTTCAAGACACGATTTTGGTGGCTTTTGCCAAAGAAACCGACCTCCAACGCATTGAAGTCATGGCCGACGCCGACCAGAGCATTGCCGAAATCAGCGAAACCAACAACACCGCCTCGCTCGACATAGATTGGACCAAAGCCGCCTCGTTGGTGGCCTATCCGTTGGACATTCTGCCCGACCGCCTGCCACCCGTGATTGAAGCCTTTTTTGACCAAAAACGCCTCAAAAACGACGATTTTGTCCGAAATACGCCCGAGGTTACGGTATTCCTCCGCGACGAAAATACGCTCATTGCCACCGACACGACGCTGATGGAAATTTTTTGGAAACGTTGTGAAAAGTGCAATTTTGAACGACTCAATTATCGCAATATCACTCTTGCCAACCGTGCTACCAACGAACTCGCCGCTACCCTGCGCGTGGGGACGCTCGCGGCAGGCAAATACACGCTACTCGTGACGGGCTGCGACGCCAACAAGAACACAAGTCAGCCTTATCAAATCCAATTTCAGGTAGCCGCCCAACCGCAACCCACCGAAGCGCGACTTTATCCGAATCCTGCTTCTTGGTACGCCAAACTCGAACTGTTGGTACAAGCCCCAACCGCTCCCCAACGGGTACTTTGGACAGTTTATGACCTCATGGGGCGGGTGTTGCATACCCACGAGCAACCCGCGAGTGTAGGCACCAACGAGCTGTTTTGGCAACCCAACCCTGCCACTCCCAATGGTTCGTATGTGTACAAGGCCACGGTCGAATGGCCTGACGGAACCCAAGAGCATTTCAACGGGCGACTGGTCTTGCTCCGTCCTTGACCACAATGCTTTGCACTTTTGCCGCCTTTACCGAAAACATCCTTATTTTTGTTCCAATCAAACCCTTTTTCACCATGCGACTCCCCAAATCAATCGTTTCTTGCCTTATAGCTTGGCAGTTTTGTAGTATTTTGGCTACTGCCCAATCTTTCAAAAAACTGCCCGAAACCAATATCCCCCGCGCCGAAGTAGAAATGCAGATGCGCTTTTTGGCCGCCGATGAGATGCAAGGCCGCCGCACAGGCGAGCAGAGCAACCTGGTGGCCGCGCGGTTTATCGCCGAGCAGTTTCGGATGTTGGGGGTCAAAACCGCCGCAGGGCAAGCCGATTACCTCCAACCCGTGCCGCTGATGATGCAAAAAAGTGCCAAAGAGGGCATTATCATTGCCAACAACGACACCTTGCACTTGGGCAAAGAATTTGTGATTTTGGGTGGTAATGCCCTCACTACCAAAGCCGATTTGGTGTATTTGAACTACGGCTTGACCGATGATTACAAAACCGACGTCAAAGGCAAAATCGTGGTGGCGCAGGTGGGTACGCCTACCGCCCAAAGCCCGCGCGAGATTTTTACGGCCTCGACCGAAAAGCGTAAGATAGCCGCCGAAAAAGGCGCAGTAGCACTGATAGAACTATTCAACGCGCAAGTACCGTGGAATTTTGCCTCGCGGTATTTTGGCGGTGAACAACTCAGCGTGGACAACGGCGACAACAATACGCTACCGCTTATTTGGGTCAATGGTCAGCAGAAAAAGAACGTAGAACTGCTCAAAACGGGTGCTACATCGGCCACGCTACATACCACAGGCCGCGAAAAAGTATCGGTGATGTCGTGCAATGTGGTGGGTGTTGTAGAAGGCACTGACCCAGTTCTCAAAAATGAATACGTGGTGCTGACGGCCCACTTTGACCATATCGGTACGGGCAAAAAAGGGGGAGGAACGTACTCCGCCGCCGATAGTATTTTCAACGGCGCCCGCGACAACGCCTTTGGTACGGTAGCCATACTGACCGCCGCCAAAGCCTTGGCCCTCAAACCCGCCAAACGTTCTATCTTGGTCGTGGCCGTAACGGGCGAAGAAGTGGGGCTGCTTGGTAGCCGCTACTACGCAGAGCATCCGCTCGTGCCACTCAATCAGTGCGTGTTCAATCTCAACTCCGACGGTGCAGGCTACAGTGACGTGAGCATCGCCTCGGTGATTGGCCTCGACCGCACCAACTGCAAGCCCGAAATCGAAACCGCCTGTAAAGTATTTGGCCTCAACGTGTTTGCCGACCCCGCCCCCGAGCAAGGACTTTTTGACCGCTCCGACAACGTCAGTTTTGCGGCCAAGGGCATTCCCGCGCCTACTTTTACGCCCGGATTCAAGAGTTTCAACGAAGAAATTACCAAACATTACCACCAAGTAAGTGATAACCCCACCACGTTGGATTTTGGTTATTTGCTCAAATTTTGTCAGTCGTTTGCCCATGCAGCGCGGCTCATCGCCAACAAGCCCGTCAAACCTTACTGGACTCCCGGTGACAAGTACGAACCCGCCGCGAAGGCATTGTACGGTGGGAAGTGAAAAAAATAATCGCCCCTTCACAAACCCTCAACCCCCAATCCATCATGCTTTCTCCACTCGCTTCTAAAACTGTGGGGTACAGCATACGGCGATTTTATCTCAAAAAATGGGCGTTTTATCAATAAAGCCCCCGTGAAATACAACCATTCAGTCATTTTCCTATTTATTTGTATAACCAAACTAAAACAATGATT
>JALOLW010000193.1 GCA_025455795.1 Spirosomataceae bacterium | reverse complement strand
CTTTCCATTTCTAAGCGCAGGTCGTGGCTTTTGTCGGCTTCATTGCGCTTATTGGTAAGGATATAGCTACCAAACTCGGTGTTTGCCTCGGCATCAATGAGTTGGTCGGTAGTACCTTCGATGGTGAATTTACCCGCTCCCGCGCCAAACTTAAGCGTAGCTTCTTTGGTTTCTGGCGTAAATCCCTCCATAAACCGCGTTTCGCCGTCTTTGGAATAAGACTTGGCACGGTCTTCGTACTCGTCGTTGTTGTTGTCATCGTCGTCATCCCAATCTTCGTCCAGGTTGAATTCGATGCCCTCTTCTTTGAGGTGTTTCCATTTTTTGTTGGTGCCGTTGATGATGGCCGCTGGAATCGCTATGGCTATTAAAATGGCCGTCAGGACACTCGACCACGACTGACGAAGCAGTAAACTTACGCCTGCTGCCACGAGCAGCAACGGCCAAAGACGCAGGGTCATGCCCCAGTCTATGTGAAACCAACCGAGGGTTTTGGCCAAAAGTACCAGCCCGAAGGCCAGCAACACGACGCCCCAAAAGAGGCCATTTGATGATTGTTTCATGATGTTTGAAGCCCCCACCTCCCCGAAGGGGGCATTTTGATGGGCATTAGATGATTATGATGTTTTTTTCAATTTGTCTTTGAAAATGAGCATGACGCCACCTGCGATGAAGAGAATAGGCCAGCCGAAGCGGTCAAAATCAAACCAGTCGAAAAGTTCGCGCATGAGCAAGAGACCGCCAATGACAATCAGAATCGCGCCCCAGAAAATGCTTTGTGAGTTCATGTTTGTAGTGTATTAGGTTGGTGAAATTGGTTATTCGTTGTTAGGTTTTGATTCTCCCTCTGGCTTGGGGGCTTCCCACTGTGTGATGGGCGCGTCGTCGGTCCAAGAAGGAGATACTCTGTCGGTATCGGTGGCTGTTGGGGTAGCTTCGTCTTTTTTGCCTACTCTGAAAATCAAGAACGCGCCAATTCCTATCAACAAAGCCGCAGGAATAAACCGCTCCAAGTCGAGCCAGTAAAACATACGGTCGGCGAGTAGGAAGCCCCCGATGATCACAAGCGCGTAGCCGACGATTTCGACACCACGCCCCGAGCCTTTTTGCACAAAACCAGAAGAGGGCGAAGCTGCCTCCCAAGAAGGGGCTACCTCTGGAGAAATACCGTCGAACTTGGGCAAAACCGCCCACAAAATGATGTAGGCCAAAATAATGGGAAACCCTTTGGCGAAAATAAGAATTAGCACAAAAAGAAAGCGCATAAGCGACTTCTCAATGCCAAAATATTCGGCCATTCCAGAAGCGACACCGCCCAAAACGGCATCTTTTGGATTACGATACAATTGTTTGGAGTTCATGACTATACAGGTTTGTTGGTTATTGTTGATACAAAGGTACTATGCAATGCAAGGTATTTTAAAACTTTTTTAATTCCAACGGTTTTAAGAACAAATGAATGGAACAATTTGGGGATGAATTACACGATACGTGGCAAAAGTCGAAGTTTTGTTGAAGATGGAAGAGAATTTGTTAAACAAAACTAAAACGGAGAAAGTTATTCATACATATTTCTATTCCAACTTTTTCAGCAATGTTCAAAAATCCCACTTTCGCGGCTGTATTCACTACGGCGTATCTGTTTGTTTATACCATTGTGACGGTCAATGGTTGGGCGCCCAACACTTCGTTGGCCCTGTTTTTGTTTTCACCCGTACTGGTTTTATGGCTGGTTTATACCGTATTGCGCTACGGTGAACCGTCAGGACGGACTTTTGAAGAGTATTTTTACGATGATGTCAATATCCGAACTGACAAATGGCGTAACTAAAACGTTTATAGGAATGCGTTCTCAAAATTGCTTCAAATAACTCAACTTTGCGATCACAAACTGTTCTTGACGGCGGTCGTTGAGGGTCGTAAAAGCGCGGTTGTTATAGACTATGTACAAAAACGACAACGGCTGAAACTCCCACGCCAAGCGCACGTTCCAAAGGTCGCGGCGGTCTTGGGTGTTGTGTTGATAGATACCGATAAGCTGTAAGCGAGGATTGACCGCGAGGCGCGTTTCGAGGGCGTAGAGGTCAATGTTGTCGGTGGTGCGGGCTTCTCCTACTTCCTTGAAACGATTGCCGTTGTACCTGCCCGTCAGCGAAATATGCGGCATAGGTGCAAACTGCACCGACAAATCGGTGGTTCTCAACTGCCCGTTGAAATACGCCCCAGTCTCAAAAGTACCTCTGGCGGAGAGTTTTTTGGATACATCTGTCGAGGCCCACACCGACCAGCGAGTGTAGCGATACTCGCCCGTACCTATACGAACGCCCAGAGGTGCAAACGGCTCGGTGAGCAACTGGTAAGTGGGGGTAATGATGAGACCGATAAACGAGCCATTTTGAAAATTGACCCAAATCGGGTTGTAGCCTACACTTCGCTCAATGAGCCTACCCGTGGAGGCTTGGTGGTACCACTCCAAAAACAAACTCGGCTCAAAGGCCCTGATAATCTTCTTGAAAGGCAAGTGCTTGCCACGGTAGTACCAAAACGCCCCAGGCGTGGTAGCGATGACATCGGTGCGCGACACAAACCCCAGCCGTGGGTCGAAGTCTTTGGTCACGACCGACTGCGTCCACCAGAGTTTCCATTGGTTGGTGGCGTATTGGTATTTGGCAAAACCCGCAAAACCCCGCCCCGTGCCGTCGTTGTTGGACGACTGCATCGCCATCGTGTTGAGTGAGCTGGCTTCGTCAAACCTAAAAAACGCATCCACTGCGCCCAGTACGTTGGTTTGGCCAGGGCGAGTGGGCAAATCATTCTCCGATTTGAGCGTGACCAACCCGCCGATGCGGTTTTGAGTACCAAAGTTTTTGGAATAACGTCCCACCCCAAACCAAGTAGTGGGGCTGTTGCCTACTTCGCGCTGCCGCATGAGCAGGCCGCCGTAGTTGGACTTGACCGAGCGATGCACGTAGCGCGCACCCGCGTCAATCGGAATCGGATTGCCCGCGTCGTCCAGCCCGATGGTACGACTAAAAAATGGTTGTATTCGCATCGCCCCCCCCGAGAAATCGTCAGACTGAGCCAAGCCCGAGCCAAACAAACTGGCATTTTCTAAAAAAAACTGACGACGTTCGGGAAAAAACACCGAGAAGCGCGTGACGTTGTTCACAAATCGGTCGGCGTCGGCTTGGGCAAAGTCAGTATTGAACGTTAAATCAAGAACAGAGTTGGGGTTCAACGCCCACTTGACTTCTCCGCCCAGCTTGACATCGGCGGCGGGGGTATCGGTACGGCCATTGGCGCGGATTCTCGAAAACTGCGTGAGCAAGTACGGCTGTACGCGCACGTTGGGGGAGGGGGGCGGGGGCTGTATGCCTTTGAGCGTACCCGCGTATTCGAGGCGCAAAGCCGTAAACGCCCGAGGGTGCGGCGCCCACGCCATGCGCTCGTTGGTCATGCGCCGATTGCGAAAAAAATTGATGCCCCAAGACTGTTCGGATTGGTCAGATTTGAGATAGCGCAACGTCTGCCACGGAATCGCCACCTCGGCCACCCAGCCCGAATCACTGCGTGCAGTGCGCACCCGCCAGAGGCCGTCCCAGTCCACGTCGTAGAGCAGGTCGTCAAACGACAGCAAATCACGTTGTGTACCAAAAGGGTTGGTCATCAGTGCCATGGCATTGCGACGGTCGTTGAAGCCATCAATGGCAATGCCAAACATGTCATGCCCGCGAAAGTTGAAATCCCGCCGAAAATCAGTTGCCCGAATGGATTTTTTGCCGAGCGTATCGGCACAAAAAGCCGAGATGTAGAGGTAGTTTTTGTTGTAAAGAAGCCTGACAAAGGTATTGTGTTTGGCTTTTTCGCCTTGATATGGGTCAATTTCTGTAAAATCGCCCGTGACGGTGGCCTGTTGCCATTCGGTCTCGTCGAGCCGACCGTCTATTTTGAGGTTTCGGGTGATTTCAGTGGCCGTGACACTGCGCCTCACCGAATCGGGGGAGAAAATGGTGGCGTCTTGGGCGAAACAGTGGTCAGAGAGGGTATAGAAAAAGAAATAAGTGCAAATAAATAGAAGTAAACGCATTGTAGAAGCCTATTAAATGATTTTGTAAACAACTCAACGCACCACAAGAAAGTTCGGTTGCGCAATACTTCACTTGCGTTGAAAAATAAAGAAATTCAATCTCTCAAATTCCATGCCAACGCGGTGAAACGTCTGCTAAGTCAAACAAAATGACTTTTTTGTTCAATGAAAAGTTCACCAATTTTAAGAAAATATCAGGAGGTCAATCACAAAAATGTAGATTTCAATACCCAAAATGTAGATTTCGTTGCCAAAACATAAGTTTTTGCCGTGCATTTATCTAGTTACAAAAATAAATGGCACAAAATTTGGGATAAAATGAGCGAAACTGGGTAACACAAAATGATTAACTCAATGTGCTTTACTGTGTCAATACCATCATCAATAATATTATTGATAGCCTGCCAGCTTCAAAGCTGGGAAAAACCGACGCAGGAGGGACAGGCAGAATATGCGTCATTGTGTGGTACAATAAATACATCGTGTCATTTAGGTTTTGGCAACCCCTCCAAAAAAAGTCTCAAAAATAACCCTATTTCGAAATCAAAAAAGCTCAATAATCTTAATGCATTAAATAAATTTTTGAGCGAAATTAGGCGATTTGCTGCTCAGCGATTATACTATTTTTTTTAATTATTCTCTTGATTTGCAAGGTGATAGCTCATGGCTGGTGTCTCTTTCATTGACAACTATCTCTTAAAATCTGGCACAGTTTTTGTGTTCCACTTTTTTAGTGCTTATTTTCTCCTACTATCAATAATACTCAACATACGACAACTTTTATGGCTCTCCGTTTTATACTAATAGCTTATACAATTATGAAAGATTTCTTTATCGGGTGCCTCCCCCAAAAGTCACTCACCGCGCAAAGTGTATGTTTAAAAAGCTTCACCACCGCTTATAATCCATCGTATTTTCTGCTGGTGCTTGCGGTGGGACTATTCCAATTAAACATCGGTATAGCACAAAGCCCAGGAGGAGTAAGTACAGGTTTACAACTTTGGCTAAGGGCTGACCAAGGCTTGAGCACTGCCACCGTGGGCAGTACCTGGACAAACCTTGCTAACCCTGCCAACCCTGCTACAATTGCTGGTAGCGGGCAAATGTCTATTCAATCGAATTGGCTTAACTACAACCCGGCCTTGATACACAGTGATGGAAATAATGATCACTTACGATGGACCACGATTAACTCAAAAGCGGCCTTTTGGGTGGGTATCAACAAAGAACCTACGGCCTTTAATCATTTATTTTATCAACATTCTACCAATCTGAGTACCACTTACCACGGAAACAGCGGAGTAGTTCAACATGCCACGGATGGAGCTACACAACTTAGGCAAGCCGATATATGGATGAAAAATGGAGCACAAGTCGTAGCAAACAACGCTTGGGATAATACGTTACAAATCGTTTCAGTGAACTTAAAAACTGGGGATGCCGCTGTTCAAATTACCTCAACGGGAGGTCAATCATCTGCACCCGACCGAGATTTGAACGCCGACATTGGTGAAATTATAAACTATGATAGGACACTAACTCCTACCGAAAGATTACAAATCCACTCTTATTTAGCTATCAAATACGGACTGACTCTTAGCAGCAGCGTGAGCAACTACTTAGCCTCTGACGGCACAACAGCGGTTTGGAATGATGCTTCCTACTGGAAAAACATTGGCGTGATTGGTCGCGATGACAATTCAGGACTTAATCAAAAGCAATCGAAGTCGGTGAACAGCGATGCCGTGCTGACGGTTGGTTTAGGAACCATAGCGGCCAGCAATGCTGCCAATACGGCCACCTTTGGTGCCGATAAGGCATTCATGGCGTGGGGAGCCAAGGACGAAGCAAGCCCACAGGCTGATAAACCCGCCTCGTTGTCGACCGCAATCCGAATCGCCCGCGAATGGAAAATCAAAGAGACCGGAACTGTGGGAAATGTGAGCATATCCCTCGGAGGCATCCCCGGCAATGTAGCTACCTTATATCTGCTTAGAGATGCCGACGGCGATTTTACCTCAGGGGCCACTTCAACGGATGTAACAAGTTCAGTAAGCAACGGTGTTTTAAACTTATCAGGTATTGACTTTGCCGATGGTGAGGTGTTTACACTTGCTTATGAAGCCTCAGCCCCTGGTGGCGTGTTGGCCAATCTGGGCATGTGGCTGAAAGCCGATGCTGGAACCAATACCACAACCGATAATACGGCCGTAAG
This sequence comes from Spirosomataceae bacterium, assembly GCA_025455795.1. Classification (GTDB taxonomy): domain Bacteria; phylum Bacteroidota; class Bacteroidia; order Cytophagales; family Spirosomataceae; genus Runella. The sequence continues at coordinate 1,192 of JALOLW010000193.1, read as the reverse complement.
TGGTTGGACCGAGCAGACAACAGCGGTAGCTATGACGCAGGGTACAGCTGCCAACCAGCCCATATACCGTTCTGGTGGCAGCACATTAGGCATCAACTTCAACCCAGCCGTTCGTTTTGATGGCAGTAATGACCAAATCGTAGGGAGCAGCAATTACGGTATAGTAGGGGGGAATTTATTTAGAGTATTCTCTGTGATAAGGCGGTCTGCTGGCACGGGCAACCAGATGATACTCGCATCGGCAAATACAAGCAATAATGTGATGTTGTTTAGTGTCAATGCCAATAATCAGCGGCTCGATGCACGAAATGTTAATGCTGTGCAAGGAACAACGGTGATGCCAACGAATACCCCTATTTTGAATGGCTTTACCAGAGTGGCCACCAATAGCTTTCAATTCAATTATATGGGGACTACTGATTTCACGCCCCAAAGTATTACCTCATTTGGAGGGTCATTTGCCTCTGCCAATATGCAGCTTGGCACCTCGGGTACGGGCAATGCGTTTCCAGGAGAGATAGCAGAAGTAGTAGCCTACAGCACCGCTCCAAGTGCTGCGGATGTCAAAAAAGTCGAATCCTACTTGGCACTAAAATATGGTTTGACCTTAAATAGTGCAGTTGGCAGCTACGTAGCATCGGATGGAAGCGTATTATTTAACGATATGGCCTATTGGAACAACATCGCTGGTATTATCAGGGATGATGCCTCAAGCCTCAATCAGAAGCAGTCCCAATCAGTAAATACAGGTTTTCAGCCCGTAGTTTCGGTAGGGACACTCGCCAATTCAAACCAAGATAACGCTGCTACATTCAGTACCGACCGTAGCTCACTTGTATGGGGGTCAAATACAGGGGCTACTACATTCAGCACTTTTTATGCTTTCAATACCATGAGCCACCGCCTCAACAGAATATGGAAGACGCAGGAAACAGGAACGGTAGGCAGTGTAAAAGTATATGCTTTAAAAAGCTTTTTCGGCACGGCAACCAAGGTGAATTTATTAGTAAGCAATGATGAAACTTTTGATAACAGTGACACAAAAATTGTAATGACCCAAGAGACCGTCAACGGTGTTGATTATTACGTGGCCAATGTTGATTTTACCACGGGGCAGTATTTTACGTTTGGAGCAGCCATAGTCACAGTGGTAGCCAATCAGGCGGCTTGCTCCGGACCTGCAGATAGCCCA
>JALOLW010000192.1 GCA_025455795.1 Spirosomataceae bacterium | reverse complement strand
AAGGGCATAAACCTTTTGAGGATTTTACTTTTGAGTTTGCTATCAAAATTTTGGATAATCCTAAAAACACATCTGTACCGTTTGACAGCCTCATTCGCGAAACAATTGCAGCAATTTTTTTGGATTTCTTTAGGCAAAATGAGCGGGTGGTAGTTTATATCTGTGATACTTCCGATGCAAGGGGATTAGCGAGATTTCGCAAATTCAATACTTGGTATTACTATTATAAAGGCGATAGGCGTTTCAGTAAATTCAACTTGCCTTTTACTGATACCGATGGTAAAACCCATTTTACATCGCTTATTTTTGACCAAAATAACCCCAACGGCCCAGAAATTTGTGCCGCATTTTGGGAATTGGCTAAATTTTATCGTGAAGGGAAATGAAACCTAAAATCCTGATTCTCGGAAGTACGGGCCGCACGGGTAAGTGGCTGTTGGAGGAAGCCCTCCAGCGCGGGTACGCCGTAAACGTACTGGTACGCGATGCTTCCAAAATACTACCCCAAACGCATTTGACTGTTTTTGAAGGCAAACCTGATGCCACCGCCGACCTCCAAAAGGCGGCCAAAGGTTGCGAAGCGGTGTTGAGTGCACTCAATATCTCTCGCACGAGCGATTTTCCCTGGGCGAGGCTTCGCGCATCGAGTGATTTTTTGAGCAAAACCATGCAAAACATCGCCAAAACGGACATTAAACGAGTGATTTTTACCTCAGCCCCAAACCCAGTCTGACCATCCACCGTCGTAGCGTGGCGAAATTTATGCTCGACTGTTTAGAAAACCAGCTTTATATCCACCAAAAACCAATTATATCAGCCTAGCCATGAAAAAGTTATTTGCATCTTTCATCAATTTCCTAAAATACACCCCTTCGGGGTTGGGGGCGATTTTACTTCTGACCAGTTGCGAAGATGTCATCAATCTTGACATTGCCACGGGGTCGTCGCAGTTGGTGGTGGATGGCTGGATTACCAATCAGCCCACCGCCCAAAGCATCCGTTTGACGCAATCGGCGGCTTATTTTGACAATACTTCCGCCAAGCCCGTTCTCAATGCCACCGTCACTGTGACCGATGACAAAGGCAAGGTTTTTTCCTTCAAAGACCTCAAAGGCAATGGTTTGTACGTTTGGACACCTGCCAGCACCCGCGACACGCTTGGGCGCGTAGGAGGTACGTACCGACTCAACGTGAAGTTTGGTAGCGAAGAATACACCGCCCAAAGCCGCCTCAATCGTGTCCCCAAAATTGACTCACTGACCTACTTTCCCGACGAAATACCCGTAGCACCCACCGATGGTTCTGCTCGCAAAGGCTTCACGGCGGAGTTTTTTGGCCGCGACCCGCGCGGAGAAGGCGACTGCTATTGGATAAAAGCATACAGAAACGATACCCTTTTCAACAAAACTACCCAAATCACCCTGGCCTTCGATGCGGGTTTTAGTCCCGGAGCGGCTACCGACGGTCTGCCGTTTATTCTGCCCATTCGCCGTTCTATTTCACCGCAATTTTACCAAGAAAAAGACCGCGTAAAAGCCGAAGTGTATAGCATTAGTCTTGAAGCCTTCTATTTTTTAAGTCAAGTGAGGCAAGAGTCCAACAACGCGGGGCTTTTTGCGACGCCACCCGCCAATATCTTCACCAATGTCCAAAACCGTGACCCCAAAGGCCGCCAAGCGTTGGGCTTTTTTGGCGCATCTGCCGTGAGTACGTTTGAAACCGTGATTGACGCCAAAAAAGCCAAACCGAAGCAGTAAAAACGGCTGATGTTTACGCCTTTATGTTTCAAAACACGGGACTGACTTGGCAATAGAGAAATTAGCCATTCAAAAGTATTTTTACTACATTTACCCTGCTTCGTTCATCGAAGCGGGGTTTTTAATGTTTACAAAGATGAAAAAAAGGCTAACTTTCTATCAATATGCCCATTGCGGGCTTGTCGCTATGCTGCTTTTGGGAGCATTGGAGGCGGTAGCTCAGACGATTTCAGGGACGGTTTATGACCCAAAAACAAAAGAAAAACTGCCCTTCGTGAGCGTGTTTTTCAACAACAGCGCTATCGCTACCGAAACAGATTCGTTGGGAAAATACAAAATCTCTCAAGTCCCTGCGGGCAACTATTTGCTCATTGTCAGGCTGATAGGTTACAAAGTTTTCACGAAGTCGCTGTCTATCAACCCTACTTCTGCCCTGGCCATAGATGTGCCACTCGAAGCCGACGAGACGTTTCTCAATGAAGTCAGGGTAACAGCCAAACGAGATAAATCTTGGGCAAAGCATTTTCAGACATTTGAAAAGGAATTTTTAGGCGCAAGTCAAGGAGGCAGAATCGTCAATCCGCAAGTTTTGCGTTTTGAATACGCGGAGGGAGTGCTTCAAGCGCAAGCCGACGATAGACTGTTGATAGACAATCAGGCCATTGGATATAAAATAGACTACGATTTGCGCTATTTCAAATACGATGGTACAAACGTCAATTTTGCGGGTTATGCTCAGTTTACCCCCTACTACACGCCCGATGCCGCCCAAAAACAAAACTGGGAAAACCGTCGCAAAGACTTGTATTTGGGTTCGGATACGCACTTTTTTAGGGTGCTACAAGCCAAAAAGGCCAAGGAACAAGGTTTTGAAGCATTTGTAGATAAGCCGGGCGAAGACCCTTCCAAACGCAACCCGTTTTTTTATCAGCAGCAAGCCAAAAAACTAACGGCGGTTGATTTGGATGCACTCATTCAAGAAGACCCTCTTAGCGGGCAGTACGTCTTGCCTGTCAATAGGCGGATAGAAATTCACTACAACGATAGACAGGGGGCTTTTTCGATTTACAAAGACAAACCCTGTCAAGTAGCATGGATTGAAACCAATGGACAGCCGCTTCGTTTGAACAAAAACGGCCTTTTGCTCAATCCACAAGCCGTGTCTTTATCGGGTTATTTGGTGCAAAACCGAGTAGCGTCGCTGTTGCCACTTGACTATCAGCCTGCGTTTTCTGAAACAAAACCCGCTCCATCAACCCAAAAAAACTGGGCAGAGTGGCAGGAAAAGCCAATATTTGCGACAGACCGCTCGTATTATTTTAGAAAAGACCTTATCCAAGTGAGTGGCATGATGCACTATCTCAATCCCGCTAAGGCTGACTCGCTGAGTGAGGTAGTGCATATCGAACTCCTCAACCCTATCAACAAAAGTATGGTAGTCAGTCAATTGATACCGGTTGTTGAGGGTAAATTTTCGGCACAAATCCCACTTTCTGACTCAATCAAAACAGGCCAGCACTACTTGCTTCGCGCTTATACCCGATGGATGCTCAATTTTGGTGATAGCACTTATTCGTACCAGTGGATACCTCTTTTGGAACGCACCCAAGCCCTCCGTCAGGCGCAGCCATCGGAGAGTGCAGTGCCTTGGCGGGTAGCGGTATCAGACAGTGTGGTACAACTCAACCTCAACCGTACCGACTTGCGGTGGGCCACTTTGAGCGTCAGTCAGCAGCAAGGGGAGGGCTTGAAGTCTGTCTCTTTTGGACAAACGGCCCCAGCCTTTCAGTATCGCTATTCGGTCGAGAAAAGTATCACCCTCGCGGGGCAGGTACTAAAGCCGCGCTTGCCTACGGGGACTATGATGACGCTCTTAGAACCCAACGAACAACTGATGCGGATGGTGGTGGTAGAACCCGATGGGCGTTTTCGTTTTGAGAACTTGCCAATGACCGAGGCTAAGACCATTTTTTTGAAATGGACAAATATCAAAACCAAAGACCTCGCCAAAATAGAAATAAAGTATGAAGGTAGTCCACAGCCCAGTTGGATACCTACTTCACCCGCTTCTATCGAAATCGCAAATGCTACCGAAAGTAGGAGCGATTGGCCCAACGAAGGCATTAACCTCAACGAAGTGACCGTCAAAGATACCAAGCCTTCGTTGCAGATTTTGGCTGCTCGTACCCTGTACCGAGAACCCGACTACGTGGTAGAAGGGAAGGAATTGTTTGACAAATCAGTGGGTTTCAACATCTTGACGGCTTTGCAAGGGCGCGTACCGGGGCTGACGGTGGTCGAGACCCGCGACGCAGAAGGCGTGTTGAAAGTCATCATTACGATGAGACTTGGCGGTGTAGCGGGAGGGCTTACTCGCAAACCAATGCCCCAACCACTTGTATTGGTGGATGGGGTGGTTTTTGAAAATATCAATCAACTGGCTTCTATTCCAGTCAATAGCGTGGAACGAATAGAGGTCGTCAATCGCGCCGAATCGTTTACGGGCGCACGGGGGTATGTGGGAGTGATTTCGATTATCACAAAATCAGATTTTAAACCCAAGTCACCTCCAACGTTATCAAAAGACTTTCTGACGGCGCAAGTACAAGGCTGGAGTCTTGCCCCTTCTCAAAATCAGTCAAAGTTGGTGCATTGGTGGATACCTCATCTTTCTTCTGGGGCTTACTTGACTTTTCCCAAACCCGCCAAAAACGGGAAATATTGGATGCAATTGAAAGGAATTTCGGATACGGGGGAGTTCGTAGTACAAAATCAGGCGTTGGAAATACGATAAAAGATTGACGCCAAAAAAGCGAAACCGAAGCAGTAAAAACGGCTGACTGCTCATAAGAAGCAACTGCTTACAGCTATCTTACACCACTCTCCCCTCTTCCAATCGCAGCGTGTGAGTCACGCAGCTTGGAATCTCGTGCGGGTAGTGCGACACATATACGAGCGTGTGCGAGGAGTCTTGGCACACTTGGTCAATCAACGATTTGAAATGCTCCACCGCCGCAAAATCCAAACCCTGACACGGCTCGTCCAGAATCAATAGCGGTGGGTTTTTGACCAATGCCCGCGCCAGAAGAACCAATCGCTGATGGCCTTTGGAGATATTTTTGAAGGGTTTTTGGAGCAGTTCGCCCACGTGCAGGGCATGGGCTACTTGGTGGGCGGTGGCTGTTTGTTCGTCGGTCAGTTTGCGGAAATACACGCCCGTTGCGTCAAAAAAGCCCGACGCGATGGCCTTAAAAACGGTTGTTTCTTGCGGAAAATACAAGTGCAATTCGGGCGAAACGTGACCGATAATCCGCTTGGCGTCCCACATCGAAGCCCCGCCGCGCTTTTTGCCAAAAAGGCTATAATCGTTGGCAAAACGCTGAGGATTGTCGGCTGTCAAAATGCTCAAAAGCGTGGATTTACCCGAGCCATTGGGCCCCATCAATGCCCACTTTTCGCCTACTTTCACTTCCCAGTTGATGTTGTCAAGCACTTTTTTCTGACCGTAAACCACGTTAATATTACGCATTTCAATGGCCAAATTTTCTTGTTTTTGTTGATAATGAGGCATTTGAAACGTTAGCTTGGCATTTTCTGAGCGCATGGGCGAGGGTTGAACGGAAGCATTGCCAACACGAAGTACATTCGTGACACTGTCAGGGATTTCGGTTTCGGGTGTGACCAAGATGACCAAAACCCCTTCGTCTTTGAGCGCACCAAGGGCGTGGCGCAGCACCTCGCGTGAGCGCACGTCCAAGCCCGCGAAGGGATTGTCCAAGAGCAGCATTTGGGGCTTTTTGAGCAGTGACCGTGCCAACAGCATCCGCCGTGTTTCGCCGTTGGAAAGCGTCACAAACGGGCGGTCGAGTAGCGGCGTAAGTGACAGCAAATCGCTGATTTTGAGCAAGTCTGATTCGCTTATGTTTGATGCGCTGACGGTCACCGAGTTGGGATTGACAGTACCCACGGGGCGGAGTTGATGGGTGAGTACCTCGCGTACGGTGGGGGCGATTTCGGCCTCGTAGCTGTGAAAACGCTGCTGATAATACTGCGCCGCCGAGCGCACGATGCGGTTGAACGAATAATCGGACGCGACCAGCTCGGCCACTTTGTGCAACAACACCCCTTCGCCAAAACCGTGCGTAAGCCTGCCGCGCCAAACAGGCCACTTCCCTGCCAACACTTCCAACAACGTGGTTTTGCCGCTGCCGTTTTCGCCCACTACCGCCCACTGCTCGCCCGCGCGGACTTGCCAGTTGAAATCATCGAAAATAACAGTGTCGTAGCGACGAACGGAAACGTTTTGAAAAGAGAGCAGCACGGTTAGAGAGGAAAGTTGAACATAGCAACAAAAATAGTGAGTAGAATTCATTTATATTTGCCAAAACCAAAAGTCATTTCTCAAACCAACACTTTTCAACAAATGGAACCTATTTTTGCTACTGAGCGTACCCGCGAGCTACTGCCACGCATCCGCGAGTTTGTCCAAAACGAACTTTACCCGCTCGAAACCACCGAAAACCTCACGCATAACTTCTCGCACGTAGAGCCGATTTTACAACAAAAACGCCAATTGGTCAAAAAAGCGGGCTTGTGGGGGCTTCATCTGCCCGAAGAAGACGGTGGCCTCAATCTTACCCTCTGTGAGTTTGGACAAGTGAGCGAGGTGTTGGCAAGTTCACCGTTTGGACATTTTGTGTTCAATACCCAAGCCCCCGACATTGGCAATACCGAACTGATGCACAAATACGCCCCCAAGCACTTGAAAGACAAGTATTTGAAGCCATTGATGAACGGCGAGATTAGGAGTTGTTTTAGCATGACCGAGCCAGAGTTTGCGGGTTCAAACCCTACAATGATGGGAACAACGGCGGTCAAAGAGGGCGACGATTACGTCATCAATGGCCACAAATGGTTTACGAGTTCGGCAGACGGCGCGGCGTTTTTGGTGGTGATGGCCGTCACCAATCCCGAAGCGGCACCGCACAAACGCGCCAGTCAGATTTTGGTGCCGATGGATGCACCGGGCGTGACGCTCATGCGCAACATCCCCATCATGGGACACGCGGGCGATAGCTGGGCAAGTCATTCCGAAATGAGGTACGAAAACGTGCGCGTACCGCAAGCCAACCTTATCGGCGCCGAAGGAACGGGCTTTTTGTTGGCCCAAGAACGCCTCGGCCCAGGGCGCATCCACCACTGTATGCGTTTTATTGGCATTGCCGAGCGATCTTTCGATTTGATGTGTCGCTACGCCGTGACTCGGAAGCTCGACGATGCCAAAGTGCTGGGTGATATGCAGTTTATTCAAGGGTTTATTGCCGAAAGCCGCGCGGAGATAGACGCGGCGCGACTGCTTGTGCTTCGCACGGCCCACAACATAGACCTCTACGGCGCGGCCAACGTGCGCGACGAGATTTCGATGATTAAGTTTTCGACCGCCAACATGATGTTGCGCGTCATAGACCGTGCCATCCAAACCCACGGCGCGTTGGGCATGACCAACGACATCCTGCTGTCTTTTTGGTACGCCCACGAGCGCGCCGCCCGTATTTACGATGGTGCCGACGAAGTCCACAAAAGCGCGTTGGCGCGTAGTATTTTGAAAAATTACGGCTTGGACTTGCGACGCAAATAAGGGCCGAAACATAAAGCAGCGGTTGTTGGTTTGAGTATCAAGACTAATATTACTGGACAATTAATTTATTGAAAGGTAAAGGTGCTGCAATCTTAACATTGATAAATTGTATTAAATCAAGAAGTCGCCTGAGAGAAATAA
>JALOLW010000191.1 GCA_025455795.1 Spirosomataceae bacterium | reverse complement strand
TTTCTCGGCGCAGTTGTACGCTGAAGCACCAATGTTGGCGGTGGCCAAACTCTATCAAGATGCCACGATTTGGCACAAAAAACATCCGAAGTTATAGTGGTCAAAATCTGCCTATTATGCCGAATTGGGCATCAACAAAGAAGAATCGCCATAACTCAAAAAACGGTAGTCGTGGGCGAGGGCTTCGGCATAAATACTACGCCAGTCGTCGCCCACAAACGCTGCCACAAGCAGCATCAGCGTAGAGCCTGGTTGGTGGAAGTTGGTAATCAGCCCTCGGCACAGTTGAAACGCATAACTCGGAAAAATCATGATTTCGGTTTCGCCCGTGAGTTCATCGAGTTGGTGCTGATTCATGTAGTGAAGTATGGCCATCAGCGATTCTTCGGGCGATATTTCTCTCGGGTATGACTGGTAAGGGGCGAGTTTTTCGACAAAAAACAGCGAGTTTTGGGCATCGGTAGGGCCGTGAATGAGATTGACGCCCCACCAATAGAGGCTTTCCAAAGAACGCATGGACGTAGTGCCTACTACGACCAACTGTCCCAAATGCGCCAGTATGTTTTCTATCAAACTCCGCTTAAAAACTACCTGCTCGGCGTGCATTTTATGTTCCACGGCATTGGCTACTTTCACGGGTTGAAACGTCCCCGCGCCCACGTGTAGCGTCACGAAATCGTGGTGGATGCCTTTTTGGGCAAGCCCTGCAAAAACTTCGTCGGTAAAATGCAGACCCGCCGTGGGTGCAGCTACCGCGCCATCGGCCTTGGAATAAACCGTTTGGTAGGTTTGGGTATCGCGCTCGTCGGCCTCGCGCCCCAAATACGGCGGCAGCGGGATTTCGCCCAGGGCTTTGATAACTTCGGCAAAAGTGAAACGCTCCGCCGCTTCCCAATGGAAAGTAATCCAATTTTGCGCCACATCGTACCAAGTGGCAGTGATTTCACAAGCTATTCCGTTGATAGTAAAGCTACTACGAAGACTTTCGTTTGATTTCCAACGTTTTTTATTACCCACGATACAGCTCCATGTACAACTGTCGGTAAGCGTCATGGTATCGTTGATAATGCGGCTCGGAAGTTCAGGATGCAGCAAAAACACTTCAATCACCGCGCCTGTTGCTTTTTGAAAATGCACTCGCGCGGGGATAACTTTGGTATCGTTGAAAATCAAAAAACTGTCTTTGGGGAGAATTTGGGGCAGGTCATAAAACCGCTGATGGGCTACTTTTCCTGCCTCATACACCAGCAAACGTGACGTGTCGCGCGGCTCCACGGGATAGCGCGCAATGCGCTCGTCGGGGAGGGCATAATGATAATCGGATATAAAAACTTCGGTATTCATCCTCGCTAAGAAGGGTCCACTTTGGGCGCTATCATCAGTCGGACAGGCAGTGCTACAAGAATGATAATCAACGAAATCACAACCAAATAGAGCAGTCCTTCAAAGTCACCGATTTTATGAGCGAAGGCGTTGTTGACAGTCGCCAACGCAAACACCGACATTGCAATGACGGTATTAATCATCGCCACCATACAAAACACCCAATTGAGGAGGTGTTCGTTGAGTTGGTCGCGCTCGCTACTCCACGCTTGTTGGTGGGGAATCGGCAGCAGATGACTCGGGAGTTTGGTGAGTTGTTTGCCCAGATTCAATAGAAGTACATTGTTGGCCAAAATCAAACCCGCAATAATGTAAAAAATGCTGGATTTGTGCATGAATTCATCGGCCTTGCCTTGGGCGTCGAAGTGAACACCTACATCTTCTGAAAACAAACTGTAACTGTACACCACGACACCAAAGACGGCAAGCATCGAAAAAATTCGCCAAACTTTTATAGAAAATGTGCTGACTTTCACGGCTTTTGAAACGGTTATTAGTTATCGGTTAATCGTTATTGGATTGATACATCAGGAAAAACATCGCGTTGGTGATAAGTCAAAAGCGTCTGTTGTTATGAAACCATCTTTGCTGCATCAATAATCTATAACTGATAACCAATAACTATTGTTAATTCGCGGCGATTTCTATTTCTTCACCGTAGCGGTCATAAAACTTGAAATCGGTAATCCCCAAAGAGCTATCTTTTTGGAGGTTTATCCAAGTTTTGTACTTAAAAAACCACTTCCATCTTGGCGAAGGAAAGCCCGATGAAAAATAAGCGTGCAAATAAGGATGTAACATCAACGAGATTTTCTTCTCATTTTGCTTCGTCATCAAGTATTCCAAATTGGCTTCGATGGTATCGGTCACCAAAATACTCGGCTGAATCATGCCCGTACCGTTACAAGTAGGACAGACCTCTTTGGTCACGATATTGAGTTCGGGGCGTACTCGCTGACGGGTGATTTGCATCAACCCAAACTTGCTCAAAGGCAACAAGGTAAACTTCGAGCGGTCGGGCTTCATTTCGGCGCGCATTTCGTCATAAAGCTGCTTTTTATGCTCCGCTTTCTTCATGTCTATGAAGTCTATGACGATAATCCCGCCGATGTCGCGCAGGCGCAGTTGCCGCGCTATTTCTTTGGCCGCTTCGATGTTGGTATGAAGGGCCGTATCTTCTTGATTTTCTTCGTTGTTGGACTTATTGCCGCTATTGACATCTATCACGTGCAGGGCTTCGGTATGCTCAATAATGAGATAACCCCCGCCTGGCAAGCTCACCGACCGCCCAAAGAGCGATTTGATTTGCTTCTCCAAGCCCGTTTGTTCAAACAGTTTGGCCTTGTTGTTGTTGTAGAACTTTACGATTTTCTCTTTCTCGGGCGCAATCGTATGAATGAAGCCTTTGATGCTCTCATACAACTCCTTGGTATCTACCGTGATGCTATCAAAACTGTCGTTGAGCAAATCGCGCAAGATTGACGACGCTCGATTCATCTCACCAATGATAAGGTCACGGGGTTTGGCTTCGTTGAGCGACTTCATGCCCGATTCCCACTTTTCTATCAGTGTCTTAACATCTTTTTCGAGTTCTTCTACGTCTTTGCCCGAGGCTACCGTCCTGACGATGATGCCAAAGTTGGGCGGTTTGATAGAAGTCATCAGCCGGTGCAAACGGGTACGTTCGCTTTTGTCGGTGATTTTTTTGGAGATATTGACGGAGTTGGAGAAAGGCACAAGCACGGCATAACGCCCTGCAATCGAAATATCGCACGATAGTCGTGGGCCTTTGGTCGAAATCGGTTCTTTGACCACCTGCACCAAAATCGGCTGGTTTTTGGTCAAAACTTTGTCAATTTTACCCAGTTTGTCAATCTCTGTTTCGAGCTTAAACTTGTCCAAGCGACCAGAATTGGCGCGTTTGGCTATCAAGTCTTTGGTCAGTTTGGAAAGTGATTGGAGATTGGGGCCTAAGTCGTGATAGTGCAGAAAAGCGTCTTTTTCGTAGCCAATGTCCACGAAAGCGGCGTTGAGTCCAGTAACGAGTTTGCGAACGGTTCCGAGGTATATATCCCCGACCGTAAAGCTATTCTCCACCGTTTCGACATGATACTCCACGAGCCGCTTTTCTTGTAAAAGGGCAATGCGGGTACCTTGTGGGGAGGCACTGATGATTAGTTCGCTACTCAATTTTCAGAAGGACGTAAGGGTGAAAACCTGCCTGTGGCAATACCACCGAAGGTCATAATTAAACTTCTCAGAGGAATAATAAAAGTTATTGGTTATTAGTTACCTGTTATTCATAGTAAATAACTAATAACCTAATAACCAATAACTTATATCAGAAAAACCTATTTTTTCTTGTGACGATTTTTTCTGAGGCGCTTCTTACGTTTGTGCGTAGCAATTTTGTGTCTTTTTCTTTTTTTACCGCAAGGCATGACTTTAAATGTTTATGTGATTATTTCAATTCTTTTTCTAATTCGGCAATCGCGGCTTGGATAGAAGGGTCGGTTTCGGTCGCCTTCACTTTTTGCAGTACTTCGAGTGCTTCCTTGTTTTTGCCAGTTTGTGCCAGCGACACCCCCAAATAAAACTGCGCTTTGGCGTTGTTGGGGCTAAGTTTTAATACTTGACGAAAACGCTCCACCGCTTTTTCGTACTGATTGGAGCGCATAGACAGCAGGCCCAAATTGAACAACGCCAACTCATTGGTCGGGTCGGCGGCAATTACCTCTCGTAGCATCATAATTCCTTGCATGGGATTTTCGGACGATACGTACGTCATCGCCATGTTGGCTTTGGCATTGAGGAGGTTGGGGTTTTTGTCGAGGGCTTTTTGGTACCACTCGCGGGCTTTGGCGGCCAGGTTGGCCGACTTGGCTTCGTTGGCCGAAAAACTAAATGCGTCGTAGTAGCGGTCGCCCGCTTGGAGCATATTGGCCTCGGTAGGAGCTATTTGGGCTATCACCTCGGTGTACTTGGCTACGCTGTCAAATTTGCTGACTGTTCTGTAAAACTCGGCCAATTTGGTTGCCCATCCTGTTTTCTCGTTGTTGTTGGTGCTACTTTGAAGCTTTTCAACGAGTGTTTGGGCGGTGCGAAGCTGTTCGGCACTGAGGGACGTAGCATGAGTTTCGGTAGAGGAAGCAGCAGGCGGCGACGCCGTATTGGGCGTGGCCGAACTATCCGATTTGCTTTGGGTCAATTTGCGTTCTTGACTGCTTACTACCGTTCGAGGAAGGCTGTAAAGCCCCCCAACCAGCACCACTGCCAAAACAATAACGACCCCTACCGAACGATTCATAGTCGTAAATTACTTACCTGCTCCTTTTACTTGCTCCACAAACACTTTTGCAGGCTTGAAACTTGGTACAAAATGCTCATCAATCACGATAGCTGTATTTTTGGAAATGTTACGAGCTACTTTTTGAGCGCGCTTCTTGGTGATGAAGCTACCGAACCCGCGAACGTAAATGTTCTCTCCTTCGGTCAATGAATCTTTTACTACCGCAAAAAATGCTTCTACGGTGTCAGAAACTTGGGCTTTGTCAAAACCCGTTTTCTCAGCTACCTTTACGATCAAGTCTGCTTTTGTCACTTTTGTAAAACTTTTAAGTTATTGATTAGTTTGACAGAATATACTTTTTACAACAACGATGTTTGCCTACTTACCCGATTGTGTAAAACGCTTTTCTTTTATTTTGAGGCCACAAAAGTACACTTTTTTCGACAAATTGCGAAAATGTTTTGCATCATAATTTTAAACAAACTTTTCAGAACTATTGGAAAATCAGTTTTTTAGCCCTCGAATCATTGCTTGGTACCAGCACAACAGGCGAGATTTGCCGTGGCGACACACCCGCGACCCTTACAAAATTTGGCTGTCAGAAGTGATTTTACAGCAGACTCGCGTCGCCCAGGGAATGCCTTACTATCTGAGGTTTGTAGAGGCTTATCCTACCGTTTTTGACTTGGCCGCTGCGCCCGAGCAAGAGGTCATGCGGTTGTGGCAAGGGCTTGGGTATTACTCCCGCGCCCGCAATCTCCACCAAACCGCCCAATTCATCGCCCAACAGCGCAACGGGCTGTTTCCCGACACTTTTTCGTCGCTTCTCCAACTCAAAGGCATCGGTACTTATACGGCGGCGGCCATCGCTTCTTTTGCTTTTGACGAACCCGTGGCAGTAGTAGATGGCAATGTGTATCGGGTGCTTTCGCGGGTGTTTGGGATTGAAACCGACATTGCCTCGACCGCAGGGCAAAAGGAGTTCTGGACCTTGGCCAACACGCTCATCCCGCCCGACCAAGCGGCGGTTTTCAACCAAGCCATGATGGAGTTTGGGGCGATTCAATGCACACCCACTTCGCCCGACTGCCTGCTATGTCCACTCCAAGCGCAATGCCAGGCCAACGCCACGGGCAAAGTGGCAGCACTTCCCGTCAAGTCCAAAAAAGTGAAAGTGAAAGAGCGATTTTTTAATTATTTTGTGGTTGCACAAAACGGGCAATTGGCTTTAAAACAGCGCAATACCCGCGATATTTGGCAGCAATTGTACGATTTTTATTTGGTCGAATCCGACGCGCCACTCACGTCCATTGACGCGCTTGACGATGCGACTTTACGGGATATTTTACCCCAAGTTATCATCGAACCGCCCGCCCGCGCCTACACGCACGTACTCACGCATCAGCGCATACAAGCACAGTTTTGGGTGCTTCATGCTCCCGATACGCTCCTTACGTTACCATCAGAATTGCAGTTTTTTAGTCACGAAGCGATTGAGGCTTTGCCCAAGCCCGTACTCATTACGGCGTATTGGAAAGAACGCTTTTTGTAAGTAACTTTGTCGTCTATGTTTCAATTTTTCTAAACTATTTTATTTCAAATGGCAGGTGTAAACAAAGTAATTTTATTGGGTAATTTGGGCAGTGACCCCGAAGTTCGTCACTTAGAAAATGGTTCGGTCGTGGCTCGTTTCAACATTGCGACTTCTGAAAGCTACACCAACCGAAGCGGCGAGCGCGTGGAGCAGACCGAGTGGCACCGTATCGAACTGTGGGACAATTTGGCCAAAGTAGCCGAACAATATCTTCGTAAAGGCAATACCGTTTATATAGAAGGGAAGCTAAGAAGCGAAAACTGGGTGGACAAAGAAGGCAAACAGCGTGAGGGTAAGACGGTGAGAGCCAATACGATGCAACTTGTAGGCGGGCGCAATAGTGCCAACGACGCGGCAGGCGAAGCAAGCGGTGGTGATGGTGGTTATTCGGCCCCTGCGAGTCGCCCAGCTCCTGTCCCTGCTGCGCCCAAGACACCCGCCCCCATTGCTACCGAAATGAGTGCGGGTTCGGACAGCGGTGCTGACGACCTCCCTTTCTAAAAAATAAAGGCGACAAAACCGCTTTCCTGCCCGTGGGAGCAAGATGAGATGGTTTTGTCGCCTGACTGTTTGTGTCTATCGGCGAAGTTTGGCCTCGATGGTTTGTTGCGTGTGAGGCACCGCCCGCAACCTTTCTTTGGGAATTAGTTTGCCCGTATCAATGCAGATACCATACGTACCGTTTTTGATGCGAATCAAGGCCGATTCGAGTTGGGTAATGAATTTTTGCAAGCGAGCGGCGGTTTGGCTCATTTGTTCGCGCTCGTTGGTGTCCACATCTTCCATGAGCTTGGTGGCTGCGCCCGTGTTGTCGGTACCACTGTCATTTTTGCGGCTCAGGGTGTCTTTGATGTAAGCCAATTCGTTGCGGCTTGCCTGCAATTTGTTTTGAATAATCTCCTGAAACTCTTTCAGTTCTTCGTCGGAGTACCGCTTTTTTTCTTCTTGTAACGTCATAAAAGATGCTGGTTTGGGGTTGAACACCTTAGAAGAAGTTCTAATTTAGCCGCAAAAATACGTTTTATTTGAATCTTGCAAGTGTTTTTGGTGACCGTCAGATAAAAAGTTCTACGCCAATAGTTTAAGTAAGGCTTGATTGGTAGCTTTTTGGTCAAAAATTGCTTCGGCTTCGAGGAGGAAGCCGGGCAGTACTTCGCTTTCAATTTCGCCGTCGCGGCCCTTAAAACGGGCGTAATACTGGCCGTTGATTAATACGTACTGCTCTACGGTTTGTTTTTTGGGGTCCACGAGCCAATATTCCTTCACCCCGTGCGCTTCGTA
>JALOLW010000190.1 GCA_025455795.1 Spirosomataceae bacterium | reverse complement strand
CAAAGCACGCCCTGAAAATTTTCCGAAAGAAAATGACTACCGAAATCCAACTATTGCTGAGGCAGCTTACCATTTAGGCTACGTCAATAGATTTAATTTAGGTGTTCAAAGAGCCACTGCCGCATTGATAAAAAATGGGAATCCACCACCATCATTTATCTATGACCAACCCACAAGCTTTTTGGTTGTTATTTACAAAAAAACACGATGAAAACCATTGCATTCTTCAATAATAAAGGCGGAGTGGGCAAAACTACCCTGGTTTACCATTTTTCGTATATGCTTGCCGAGTTGGACTATAAATGCTTGGCCGTAGATTTAGACCCACAGGCTAATTTGACGTCAATGTTTTTGGACGAAGAAAAGCTGAGTGAAGTCTATGAAAATGAGAATGAACGACCTACTATTTTGGCATCCATTAAACCACTGGATCAGGGCATTGGAGATATCAAGGCAGCTACCATTCACGAGATCAATAGCAAAATTGGACTGTTAGCTGGCGACCTTGAGTTGTCTATGTTTGAAGATAAACTTAGCGAAAATTGGGGAAAATGCAATGATGGTGATGAAGCAGCATTTCGAATTATCTCATCGTTTTATAGAATTATAGAGGAGGCAGGAAAAAGGATGGATGCCGATTATTGTATTATTGATATAGGTCCCAATTTTGGCGCAATAAATAGAGCAACATTAATTGCTGCTGACTATGTGATCGTGCCAATGGCAGCAGATTTGTTTTCATTACAAGGCCTCAAGAACCTGGGCAGTAGAATAGAAAAATGGAGAAAGGAGTGGGACAGAAGAAAAATTGAAAATCCAGACGCTGATTTGAAACTCCCCGATGCTGCCATTGAGCCACTGGGTTACGTTATTATGCAGCATGGAATCAAAGAAAGTCGTCCCGTCAAATCGCACCTTAAATGGGCTAATAGAATTCCACGGGTATTTATGGAAGCAGTCCTTAAAGAAGAGCTATTGAACGATATTTCCGTCGAATCTGACAAAAACTGTCTCGCCCTTCTCAAACATTTTCATAGCCTCATACCGATGGCGATGGAGATAAGAAAACCGATATTTTTATTGAAACCCTCTGATGGTGCTATTGGAGCTCATTTAGGGGCTGTAAAGAGTGCTTATTCTGATTTTAGGTTATTAACCGAGAAAATAATTACCAAAATAAGTGAGCAAAAAAGTAACGAAAATAAATAATTGAAAATAAAACAGTTTTTGCATTCGTTCTGTACTTTATTATCTTACCCAAAGACTTCATCAAATGCGTCCATTGCGTTTCTTCCTCTTTCTAAGTTTACCGTTGCCCTCATTCGCGCAAGAGTTGCCCGATTGGGAAAATCCCCTCGTCATAAGTCGAAATACTGAGCGGCCACACGCTTCTTTCATCCCTTTTGGCGATGAAGCCAACGCCCTCAAATTTGACCCGTCAGGCTCGCCTTTTTATCAATCTCTCAATGGTGTTTGGAAGTTTAAATGGGTATCGCACCCATCCAAAGTACCGGGCGATTTTTTTCAACCCAACACAAGTACGACCAACTGGGACAATCTGCCCGTACCCTCCAACTGGCAAGTCGTGGGTGCGCGCGAGGGACGTGCGTACGACCGTCCGATTTTTACCAACATCAAGCATCCTTTTCCGACCAATCCGCCGCGTATCACGAGCGACACCAACGCTGTGGGACTTTATCGCACTACGTTTTCGGTACCCGCAGGTTGGCAAGGACGCAACGTGATGTTGCAGTTTGGGGGTGTCCAATCGGCGTGTTATGTCTGGGTCAATGGCCTCAAAGTAGGCTACCACGAAGATGGCATGACTCCTGCGGAGTTCAACATTACGCAGTATTTGCGCGGCGGCGAAAATCACTTGGCGGTGCAAGTCATCAACTGGTCGGATGGAAGCTACATCGAAGACCAAGATTTTTGGCGAATTTCGGGAATTTTCCGCGATGTGTTTTTGTACGCCGCCCCGACCATCCACTTGCGCGACTTCAACATCGTGACTGATTTGGACGAAAACTACCGCGATGCCACCTTGCGCGTGGCGGCTTTTGTCAAAAACTTTTCGTCGCAAGTACAAGACAAATACCAAGTAAGATTCAAACTTTATGACCCTGCGGGGCGTATGGTGGGTGAGGAGATTGTACGCAATATCCCGATGATGGACCCCAAAGACGAAACCTATCTGTCGTTTACGCTGCCTTTGACCAATCCCGCCAAGTGGACTGCCGAAACTCCCAATCTGTACAAACTCAGTATGCAGGTACTCAGTGGCGAGGGGCAAGTGGTAGAAGCCACGGCCTCACGGGTAGGATTTAGAGAGGTCAATCTGCGCGATGGTCTGTTGCTGGTCAATGGCAAACCTGTCAAATTCAAAGGCGTCAATCGGCATGAGTTTGACCCCAACACGGGGCGCACCGTAAGCCGCGAAATGATGGTCAAAGACATTATGTTGATGAAACAACACAACATCAACGCCGTGCGGGCGTCGCACTACCCCAACCATCCACTTTGGTACGACCTCTGCGACGAGTACGGCCTCTATGTGATAGACGAAGCCAACATTGAAAGCCATGAGCTTTGGCAACAAAAGGGCATTGTCTTGGCCAACAATCCCGACTGGAAAGACGCTTTTGTGGCGCGGGGCAAGGCGATGGTAGAACGCGACAAAAACCACCCTTCGATTATTATGTGGTCGCTGGGCAATGAGTCGGGCTACGGCACCAATTTTGAGGACATGGCCCAAATCATCCGCTTGATTGACCCCAACCGACCCATCCACTACGAAGGACGCAATAGTTACCCCAAAAGTTTTGCCGATACCGACCAATCGCTCACTTTTTTTGACATCAACGGCACCATGTATCCGTCGGTAGAAGGCATGGAAGCATTGATGAAAAAAGACCCCAATCGTCCGCTTATCATCTGCGAGTATGCGCACTCTATGGGCAACAGTACGGGCAATCTGTACAAATATTGGGACATGATTGAAAAGTACCCGCGTATGCAAGGCGCGTTTATTTGGGATTGGGCCGACCAAGGGCTTTACCTCAAAGACCGCAACGGTCGCTCTTATATTTCTCATATCAACTACGTGGATGGGGCCAACGCGGGCGACGGTATCGTCAATCCCGACCGCGTACCGCAGCCCGAAGCCGCCGAGGTGAAGCACGTGTATCAATACGTGAAGTTTACACCCAAAGATACCCTTCAAAATCAGGCGATTACCCTCCAAAACAAATATGATTTTATCGGCTTGCAAGGATTTGAATTGGCATGGACACTGCTTGAAAACGGCAAGGCAATTCAGCAAGGCACTATGGCCGACCTCAACGCCGCTCCTGGCGCGAGTCAAAACCTCACGATTCCGTACAATATACCCGCGTACAGTTCGGCTGAATATTTGCTCAATGTGAGCCTGCGCCTCAAATCCAACACCGCTTGGGCCAATGCAGGCCACGAAGTAGCGTATCAACAGTTTTATATCAAAACCACCCCTGCCCCTAAGCCTACCGTGACTTGGCCTGCCAATGCCACCGTAAAAGTGGGCTTGGTAAGAGGCGGGGGGATTCAGTTGAGCAACCCACAATTCAAAGTCACTTTTGACCGAAAAGCGGTGGCTATCAGCTCGTTGATTTATAAAAACAGAGAGTTGCTCAAACAACCCCTGACCCCCAACTTCTGGCGTGTACCCACCGACAACGACGAAGGCGGTGGCAAAACGAGCTTTGCGGCACGTTGGTACGCGGCGGGATTGGATAGCCTGCGCCGCCTCGGAGGAGATATGCGCGTGGAGCAAGTTAGCCCTTCCATTGCCAAAGTCCACACGCAAAGCACGTGGGTAGGCAAGCAGGGGGTCAATTTTGTCGTCAAAACCGTCTATACAGTTTTCGGTTCGGGCGATATTGAAGTCAAAAACACGGTGTCGGTCAAAGGCAACAACGCACCCCCGCTCGCGCGGATAGGAATGCAAATGGAGTTGCCCGCGTCATTTCGCAACCTGACTTGGTACGGGCGAGGTCCGCTCGAAAGCTACGCCGACCGCAAGCTCGGCATGCGTTTGGGAGAATACAGCGGCAAAATCTCCGACCAGCATTTTCCCTACATCATGGCCCAAGAAAACGGCAACAAAACCGACGTGCGTTGGGCTGCCGTGACCGATTCGGTAGGTTACGGACTGTTGGTAGCGGGGCAGCCTTCGCTCAATTTTACCGCCCATGATTATACCGATGCCGATTTGTTGGCGGCCAAAAAGACCCAATCCCTCGTGCAAGGACTCACTACTGTTCTCAAAATAGACCACCTCGTGGCGGGTGTTGGGGGAGATGATAGTTGGGACCCCAAGCCCCGTCTGCATCCCGAGTTTCAAATCACCGACCATGAGTTCAATTACGCCTTTCGTTTACGACCTTTTGACACCACGCTGCCGTTGGCGTCTATTGTCCAAACCAGCCTCCCCGCAGTAGCCGAACGGTCACAAGAGCTGTCGGAATTGGGCGCGCCCGCGTCGGTGGTCAATCAAAGCACCGAGGAGGATGAAGCAGCTACCGAAGCCGCTATTGCCAGAGCCGAAGCGCGTAAATATGTCAAAAAACCGTCCAAAAAACGGCGGTACTCTTCCAAAAAGAAAAGCAGCAGTAAGAAGAAAAAGAAGCGGTAAAATGCAGCCTTTGGCAGCTTTTACTTGATAAATGCTTGATGGAGATTAGTTTACCCTTTAACCGCAAGAATGCAAAGGCACGAGGAAAATCCTTACGACTTTGCGTCCTTGCGGTTAAAAATAAAGTCAAGACCTCAAACCCCTCCTTTCCCATGAAACCACTATTGATTGGCTGTCTTTTGGTGATGGCCATTTTGCAAAACCTCTCGGCGCAAGTAGGCGTCGGTGCCAAAGCTCCCAAAAAAGCGACGGTTTATTTTGACGGTACGCGCCAAATGCTCGATGAAAAATGGATGTATTGGGCAGGGCCAAGGCTTGCTGCCACACCTCCTATCAAATGGAAATTGGTGAAAGACCCCGTGGACGAAGGCATGGCAGTCAATACCAACGACCCCGCCGCCGCAGGAGGTAAATACGGTGCTGCCGACATCGTGACCAAGGACGAGTTCCGCGATTTTAGGCTGCACATTGAGTTTTTGGTGGCCAACCCCGGCGGCAACAGCGGCGTTTATCTCCAAAATCGCCACGAAATACAGGTCTTGGATGGCGACAAAACCCCGCACGGCATGGGGGCGGTCATCAATGAATCAGAATCGCCGTATCAAGCATACAATGGCCTCGGCAAGTGGAACGCTTACGATATAGTGTATCGCGCGGCGCGGTTCAAAGACGGCAAGCGCGTCGAAAAAGC
Organism: Spirosomataceae bacterium; assembly: GCA_025455795.1. Lineage (GTDB taxonomy): Bacteria > Bacteroidota > Bacteroidia > Cytophagales > Spirosomataceae > Runella. The sequence goes on along the minus strand of JALOLW010000190.1, from coordinate 2,203 downwards.
CATGCTTACGATGTATTTCAACGGCCAGAAAGTCCACAAAAACTTCCAAGTCAATCAAGTGTGGGGCGGGGAGTTTTCGGGTATTGACGGTGGCAACGACGACGGCAAGGGCATTACCGATACGCCCGGTGGCCTCAAACTCCAAGCCGAAGGCCACGATGTGCTGTATCGTAACATCTGGATTCAGAAACTTGACCTCAAAAAAGCAGACACCGATTTTTGAAATCCGTTGCAACATTTCCTAAAAAATACCCTCCCACCGCCTTCGCTCGTTGCGCCCGCGCCTTGGACACTCACGGGCAACGGCATCATTTTGCTGTACCGTTTCCCCAAAAAATGGGTCGAAAAAAACGGCTTCTTGGCCGATTATCAGCGCGATAGCTTCAGAGGAGTACTCGGAAGCGTCATGCTCGTGGACTATCACACCACGCCCGTGGGGCCGTATCAAGAATTGTTGTTTATTCCTGGACTGCTTGATTTGTTGGGCAAGAATACCTTCTCGATTTCAAAAATTTATGTATCAAGTCACGACAGTGTCTGGAATGGCCTCGAAAACTGGGGCATTCCGAAAGAGCAGTGTGATTTTGACGTAAAAACAGAAGGGCGCGAAGAACATTTTGAAGCGCGGCTTAACGGTATCCCTTTTTTTGAAGCCCATCTCCAACGGGGCGGGTTTTCTTTTCCGCTTACTACGGCGTTGTTTCCGCTTCGCATCACCCAACGGCTGCGCGAAAACTTGGTGCTGACACGCCCGCAAGCCAAAGGAAAGGCATACTGGGCTACGCTCAAAGACTTAAAAGTAAACGCAACGTTTTTTCCTGATTTGGCCGAATTGAAACCGCTTGCGGCCCTCATCGTCAAGGATTTTGAAATGACTTTTCCCGTGGCTACGTTCAAAAAAGTTTTTGAAAATGCCACATAATCTCGTTCAACAGCGTAACCCATCAATAGAGAGATAGCATTATCTTTTGTTTTTATGGCTGTTAGAGAGATGAATCGTCGTTGGCTATGCCGACGACGATTGTTTTTTGATACACCTCCACCGTGGTATGTGTCTCCACAGACCTACTAAAAAGTGACTAAATTCGAATTTGATTAAGTTGCAAAACAAACTGAAATACAAAAAATCGCAAACATGAAACTATCTCTTTCCTTTTTCCTTCTTTTGATTTCTCTGGTGGGTTTTGCACAAACCATCGACGAAACCAATAAAACCGAGACCATCATTCAGACCATCAAAATAGATAGCGTGTGGGCAGGCCACCCAGTTGGTTTCTGTTTGTACACCCATCGAAACCGCCAATATATTGCCTATTACAATGCTAATCGAAATATGGTAGTTGGCCAAAGAAATATGAATGAGTCTAAATTTCATCTGCACATTCTTCCAACTACCACCCGCGAAACAGCCAGTGGCACAAGCACTGTGTTAGGATGGGACAGTCATAATTTTGTAACCCTTGGCATTGATAAAGAAGGTTTTATTCACCTTTCAGGCAATGTACACGTAAACCCGCTCACTTATTTCAGAAGTACAAAGCCCAACGATATTTCAACACTCAAACAGGTTTTTGAAATGGTGGGAACCAAAGAAAAACGTACCACCTATCCGCATTTTATGCTCACCAAAGAAGGTGAACTTCTCTACCATTACCGCGATGGCGGCAGTGGCAACGGAAACGAGATTTATAATGCGTACAATACCAGTACAAAAAAATGGGGACGTTTGCTTGATACACCTCTAACCGACGGGCAGGGCTTGATGAATGCTTACCAAACCCAACCCACTTTGATGAGTGACGGCTGGTATCATATGTACTGGGTTTGGCGCGACACACCCGACTGTTCGACCAATCACGACCTTTCATACATGAAAAGCCCCGACCTGAAAAACTGGTTCGATGCTTTTGGAAAACCAATACAACTACCAGCAATAATCGGCCAGAAATCGCTCATTGTTGACCCAATTCCTGTGGAAGGAGGCATTATCAACCTGTCTGCCAAATTGGTTCTTGATGAAAAAAACAACCCTGTTTTTGTTTATCATAAATTCGATAAAAATGGGAATACGCAGTTGTATTCGGCTTATATTCAAGATGGAAGGTGGTTTTACAACCAAATCACCAATTGGGACTATCGTTGGTTTTTCTCAGGAGGCGGCAGTATCAACACCGAAATTTTGTTAAAAGGCTTTCGAAAGCGG
>JALOLW010000189.1 GCA_025455795.1 Spirosomataceae bacterium | reverse complement strand
AACTTCAAAAATCGTCCAAACCCACCCAGACGACTTCGAGCAAACCCAACCGCCGCGCACCGTCGTTTAACCCCGGCGACGACGAAAAAGTAGTTATCATTGGTGAGGATGAACCTAAAAAAACAACTACCTCTAAACCAAAAGAGACCCCAAAAACTACCAAACCCAGTCAGGAAACGTCTGTGACTCAAATCCCACCCACCAAGCAAGCAGAACCCTCAGCCGCACCACCAACTACCTCTGCGCCCAAAACTACCCCTAAATCGGGTACGGTCACGCACGTCGTAGAAGCAGGGCAGACGTATTTCAGTATTTCCAAAATGTACGAAGTGACCGTCAATGATATTTTGGCTTGGAACAATCTTACACTCGACTCCAAACTCTCCGTAGGGCAAAAACTCAACATCCGCCCCGTGGGGCAAACCCTCGCCCAACAACCCCAAGAACAGGAGTTTGTGACACATACCGTGGCTCAGGGCGAAACCATGTTTAGTATTTCTCAGAAATACGGCGTCAAAATAGACCAAATCAAAGAGTGGAATAGCCTAACCGACAACGGTGTGAAGATAGGCCAACAACTCAAAATCAAAAAACCATGATTCTGATTGACCACACCGTCGTCAGCGACGACATCGCCGACCAATATTTTGTGTGCGAACTCACCAAATGCAAAGGCGCGTGTTGCGTAGAAGGCGATTTAGGCGCGCCTTTGGCAAAAGATGAATTGGCGATTTTGGAAGAAGTTTATCCCAAAGTAAAACCTTATTTGAGTAAAAAAGGCGTCGAAGTCATTGATAAATACGGCACTTACGAAACCGACCCCGATGGTGATTTTGTCACACCCACCATCAATGGGCGCGAGTGTGCTTATGCCGTTTATGACAACAAAGGTATTTTGAAATGCGGCATCGAACAGGCTTATTTGGACGGTAAAATCAATTTTCGGAAGCCCATCTCCTGTTATTTGTATCCGATTCGTATCACTCAGTACGAGCAGTTTGACGCCCTCAACTACGACCGTTGGCACATCTGCAATCCCGCCTGTGACAACGGACGGGCGTTGGGTGTACCGCTCTACAAATTTCTCAAAGACCCCCTCATCACCAAATACGGCCAAAAATGGTACGAAAAATTGGTGGAGGAGATTGAGGGATAGTTAAGTTTTTAGAGATTGTGACTACGACATCCGCACTATTCTACTCCCCGCACGGCCATTTGAAGCGTATAAACCGACTCAGAAGCCGTAATAAATAGCGTGCGGCGGTCTTTCCCCCCAAAACACAGATTGGCAGTCCAGCCCGACGGAACGGCTATTTTTTGAATTTGAGTGCCGTTGGGGTCATAGACGGTGATACCGCGCCCTGTAAGATAAAGATTGCCGCGCTCGTCGAGGGTGATACCATCCGAGCCTTGCGACACAAACAGTTGCCGATTGGTAAGGCTACCGTCGGGTTGAATGTCATATTTATAAGTCTTTTGGGCGCGGATGTCGGCCACAAAGAGGTGCTTGCCGTCGGGTGTGCCTACGATACCGTTGGGCTGCACCAAATCTCCCTCTACCAATATCGCTTCTGGTTTGCCTTTGGGCAAAAAATAGACGTTTTGTTTCTCCATATCGGGCTTTTGGCGCGTCCAATAATTGCGTTGATAGTACGGGTCTGTAAAATAAATATCACCTTTGGGCGTGATCCAGAGGTCATTGGGGCCATTGAAACGGCGATTTTGGTAATTGTCCAGTAGCAACGTTACCTTGCCTTTTTGAGAAATACTCCACAGTTGATTGTTGGAATCGGCACAAGCCACGACGTTGCCTTTTTTGTCCATAAAAAGACCGTTGGAGCGACCTGTTTTGCTCATAAAAAGCGACAATTTGCCGTCAGTATCGTATTTCCAAATACGGTCGTTGGGCTGGTCGGTAAAATAAATATTGCCTTTTTTGTCCACCGCAGGGCCTTCCGTAAACTTAAACTGGTCGGAAACTTTCTGAATCGTGGCCCCGTCGGCAACGAGCTGGGCAGAAGCGGTGGCACTGAACAACAAAAAGGCAAAAAAATGGAGGGTTTTCATTGGAAGAAATCGGGTTTAGGTGAGTTTATTTTTGCGCCCAAAGTTGGCATAAATTGACGATAACATCTACGGCTTTTTGCATATCCTGCACCGACACCCATTCGAGTTTGGAATGGAAGGCGTGTTCGCCCGCAAAAATATTGGGACACGGCAAGCCCATAAACGACAAACGCGAGCCATCCGTACCGCCCCGAATACTACGTTGGACTGCGGTAAGTCCCGCAAGACGAATCGCTTCGAGGGCTTTTCGGGTCACGTCGGGGTACTGGTCAAGCACTTCTTTCATGTTGCGGTACTGCTCTATCACTTCAAAATCGGCCCGTGAATGAGGATAACGCTGGAGCGTATCGTCCAAGATTTGTTTTAAAAATGCTTCTTTTTCGAGCAAGCCTTCGGTGGTGAAATCACGAATGATGAATCGTAGAACCGCTTTTTCTTGAATTCCCTCAAAATCGGTGGGATGAATAAATCCCTCTCGGCCTTCGGTTGTTTCGGGCGAGAGTCGGTCTTTGGGCAGTGCCGCCAGCACCTCTGCCCCAATTTTGAGCGCATTTTCAAGTTTACCTTTGGCAAAACCTGGGTGGGTACTTACGCCATGAATGGTGATTTTGACGCCGTCGGCACTGAAAGTTTCGTCTTCGAGTGTCCCGAGACTTTCGCCATCAATGGTGTAGCCAAAATCCGCCCCCAATTTTTGCAAATCTACTTTGGCCGTTCCGCGCCCAATCTCTTCGTCGGGCGTGAAAAGAATCTTCACCGTTCCGTGCAGCAGGTCGGGGTGCGTCACCAGCCAATGTACCGCATCCATGATTTCGGCGACGCCCGCTTTGTTGTCCGCCCCCAAGAGCGTCGTTCCGCTGGCAGTCACAATGTCGTTGCCTATTTGCGCTTGTAAATCAGGATGTTCGGAGACTTTTATTATTTGGGTATTGTCATCGGGCAGGCTGATGTCGCTGCCGTTCCACGCCCGATGCACAAGCGGCTTCACGCCCGCACCCGAGCAGTCGGGCGCGGTGTCTATGTGCGAGCAAAAGCATATCACGGGGGCTTGCGTGTGAGGGGGGAGATTGCTCGGCAAAGTGGCATAAACGTAGCCCCATTCATCAAGGTGTGCATCAGCGATGCCCATTTCAAGCAGTTCTTCCACGAGGATGCGACCCAAATCTTTTTGTTTTTCGGTCGAGGGGTAAGTATCCGAATGAGGATCGGATTGGGTATCTATCTGCACGTAGCGCAAAAAACGCGGCAAAACGGTGTAATGATAGGACATGGTTGTAAAAGCGATTTTGAACGCTGAAAGCTACACAATTCCCCTAAAAATAAAAAGCCGCTGATTCAAAAAGAACCAGCGGCTTATCCTTTCTAAAACCTGAGATTATTTTATTTTGAGGAGGCCCGACCCAATCCGAAAACCGCCGCTGTAAAGCTCAACGACGTGTTCGCCTTTTTTGAGCGGAATACCCCCGCGCGAGTAAATGATTGAGGCCGCCGTACCGTCGTTGTTGTATTGGATGGGCTGTTTGGTGGTATAAACCATTTCTTTACCACCGTACACAAACGTACCCGAGCCAGTGGCATTATCGGCCATGACGGCACCTTCGGGGTCGAGGATACGTACTATCACTTCGTGTTCGCCGTTGCGGGTCAGCGGATTGGCCGCCAAATCAAAATCAATTTTGAGTTTGTCCACGCGCTTGGCTTTGTAGCTGCCGCCGTCGCGCTCTTTTCCTCTTGATGACACGGCATTGACCGCAATATTTTGGGCTTTCAACGCCGACGCAATCGTCACCTTGTCCGACAACTCGCGGTTTTTGGAGCTGAGATTGCCCACTGAGTCTTCAAACGTTTTTTGGAGCGTTGCTTTTTCTCCTTCCAAGCCCGTCACTTTGTTAGAAAGTTCTTGGTTTTGGGTCGTCACGATGCCCAATTCTTCTTTGAGTTTGGCAATGTCATCATCTTTTTTGGCCAAAATAGCCTCGTATTCGGCGATTTTTTGCTTGTACTTGGACAAATCTACCGACGCACGGCTCGATGAACTCGCCAAAGCGGCTTTGTCGCGCTCGATTTGTTGCTTGAGCGCAATCAACGAATCTACCTGCCCGCCCAATTGCTGAATTTCCGCGATTTTGGCGTCCAATTGCGCCGAAATCGAATCCAATTTCATTTTAGTCGTTACAAGTTCTTCGGTCTTGGCCGCAATAACCGTTTCTTGTTCTTTGTTCTTTTCACGTTCTTTGTAGAAAAAATAAATCAACACTACGTTGAGGAGTGCCAAGATGGCTAATGCCGCGAGGAGTAGGCTTTTGCGGTCTTTCTTTGGTTCTTGATTGTATTCCATAATTGTTCATTGTTGGTTTGTTTCAACGCACCCATAACGAGAATCGCGTTGAGTTATTGTAAAAATTGTAAAAATTATGCTTGAAAACGACCTCCATGCCTCCGAAGAAGAGGAAGATTTTTATGAACATTATCGCATCGTAGCCGACCGCGGGCAGTCTTTGATGCGTTTGGACCAATACCTCAAACACCACATTGCCAACGCGACGCGCACCAAAATCCAGAACGCGATAGAAACCGAGTCGGTCAAAGTCAATGACAAGGTCGTAAAATCAAGCTATAAAGTCAAGCCTTTTGATGTGATTACGGTTTCGATGCCCTATCCTCCGCGCGAAACCGACATTGTTCCCGAAGATATTCCGCTCAATATCGTCTATGAAGACGAGGAAGTGATGGTACTCAACAAGCCCGCAGGGATGGTGGTTCATCCCGCCTACGGTCACTGGTCGGGGACGGTGGTCAATGCGCTCGTGTATCATTTCCAACATCTCCCCACGCACCGCAACGGTGAGATTCGGCCTGGCTTGGTCCATCGGATTGACAAAGACACTTCGGGGCTGTTGGTGATTGCCAAAACCGAGTTTGGGATGGCTTTTTTGGCCAAACAGTTTTTTGACCACAGCATCGAGCGGACTTATTACGCCCTTGTGTGGGGCAGTCCCAAAAACCCACAAGGTACTATTACGGGGCATATCGGGCGCAGTATCAGGGACCGCAAAGTGATGGCCGTTTATGCCGATGGTAGTCAGGGCAAACACGCCGTGACGCATTACGAAACCTTAGAATCGTTTGGCAACGTGTCGCTCATTAAATGCAACTTAGAAACAGGCCGCACGCACCAAATCCGCGCGCATTTGCAGTATTTGGGGCATCCGTTGTTTAGTGATGCGGTCTATGGCGGCGACAAAATCCTGCGCGGCCCAGCGAGTGGCAGTTACAAAGCCTTTGTCGAAAACTGTTTTACTTTGATGCCGCGCCAAGCACTTCACGCCAAATCCATCGGTTTTGTTCACCCGCGTACCAAGCAGTGGATGCAGTTTGAATCCGCCTTGCCCGAAGATTTTGAGGGCGTATTGGCAAAATGGCGAAGCTACGCGGAGCGGTAAACGCTCACTTGGCCGCTTTGTCCGCGGGCAAGTACGACACCGCCACCGTAACAGTAATGACCAGCAAAGCCGTCACTAAAAAATCTTGCGCTTCCATTTTGACAGGATACGCATCAACGACGGCATTGGAGACCCCCATCGAAATCAGTCCGTAGGTTTGTTGCAACCAACACACCCCTACGCCCAAAAAAAGCCCCAAAATTGCGCCCGTAAAAGCAACAATCGCGCCCTCAAACAAGAAAATACGTTTTACGAGCGTGGCTGTCGCGCCCATCGCAAAGAGCATTTGGAGGTCTTTTTTCTTTTCGATAACCAGCATGGAGAGTGAAAAGAAAATATTGACTGCCGCCACCAAAATAATCAAACCGAGCGTAACCGTCACAAAGAGTTTTTCGAGGCGAATGGCCCGCAAAAGGTCGGCATTTTGCTCGTCGCGCGTGCGGACAACAAATTTTTCACCCAGCATCGCCCCTATTTTTGATTTTATGGCTTCGGGATTTGCGTCGGGTTGAAGCTGCACTTCCAGTGCCGACAGTTGGCTTTGATAACCGAGCAATTGTGCCGCAAAATCAAGTGGAACGATGATATAATCGTCGAAGCGGAGTTCGAGCATATACACGCCTCCCACCCGAATCACTTGCTGATTGAACGCCTCTGGGTTGGTCAAATTGAGGGTTTTGGTGTCGGTGCGCGGGTACCAAAGTTCGAGCGGCGTAAACATGTCGTTGGTACTGATGCCGAGCGTTTGCTGTACGTTGGAGCCTACCACGGCTTTGGGTTCGCCCTCTTGCGAGAGCATCAATTGCCCTTCAATCATGGCCGTATCCAACTGATGTCGTTGCTCAAAAGTATCATCTGCGCCTTTGAGTTTGACCACCGCCTGACGGTCGCCGTAGCGGGCGAGGGCGTTGTCTTCGATGGTTTGGGTCACATATTTGATGCCTTCGGTGGCTTTGAGTTTGGCCAGCATATCCACCGAAATCACCAAACGCTTGCCCGTTGCGGGCGTGATTTTGAGATCAGGGTCAAAACTCCGAAACAACTGACGGTTGAGTTCTTCCATGCCATTGAAAACCGACATCACCACCACAAGTGCCATCGTACCCACGCCCACGCCAAGCATTGAAATATTGGAAATCAAGCTAATAAAACTCTTTTTTCTCTTGGAAGCGAAATATCTTTGGGCAATAAAAAATGAAAAATTCATGGATGCACTCTTTGCTTGAATTGAAGTTTTCTACGACTTTACTGGACGGTGGGAATTGAGAACAGTTGCTATCTGACCGACAATATACTACGAAATGACGAATTCAATCAAAAACATTTAGGAAAACTTGCCAAGTATGCTGCCCCTGCGTAGCTGAAGTTACAAACACAAACCATCGGGATTTGGAAAACGACAAATCATTTTCTAACTTCGGTGAAACAAGTCGAAGCCTCCAAACAATACAAAAAATACAACAAGAATAATACAACAATAAATAAGAATAGTACAATATATATTTGATTTTTACGATAAAAAGTTCGTATATTTGGGAGTTAGCAGTAATGTTAAGACAACCAACAACAAACAGACAGTTACGAAATTGAAAACAGCAAATTGGACAATATCGACACTTGTAATCTTGACAAATATTTATTTTTTGCCATTTAGTTTCGTGACACTAAAATCGACAGGAGGAGCTTTTGGATATGGACTTTTAATCTTTCCAATTTCACTTTCAATACACTTCTGCCAATGGCTGACAAGTCGATAAATGCCATCACGCAAAACATCCAAAAATTTGCTACTAACAAATTCAATGAAAGCACTTTCTGCGATATATGACTGTAATCGATCGCATCGTATTAGAGACTCCACTGCGTTGCCGTCCCGCTTCAAGTGCCATGACTTTGTTATAAAGGTCGAGCTTTTCAGTGGGGATCGGAGAGCCATCAAAATCGATTCCTTTCGCGATCGCGACATCGATCGCATCTGCACCTGTCGTATTTTCGGTACTCATAAACCTAAGCAAAATGATTCTTGTACAAGAGCGATTGTACCAGGAAGCCTAGATCTGATAAC
>JALOLW010000568.1 GCA_025455795.1 Spirosomataceae bacterium | reverse complement strand
GGGCAATACATAGTCCCTCTCCTGACAGGAGAGGGATTTAGGACGGTCGGCCGCTGCCGTGAGGTTGAATATACGTACCACAAAAATTGTCAGAGAACGACTTTGATTTATTGACCAATACCATTCTCGAAACCCACACTTCGCTCCAACAAAGTGCAGTAAAGGCTGTGAATATGCACCTCACCGTCAGAAACTGGCTGATTGGTTTTTATATTGTCGAACACGACGGTTTGCCGATGCGACAGCATGGTGGAGACAGTGCCAAATGTTGTTTGAAAAGTTTAAAAACGAGTGATTTACAACCATTGTAGGCACCATTGCACCAACTCAGCTTCGTTTACGATGCTCCAAGAGTGCGGATGCCGAGTCCCGTCGGCACGATACCCTTTGCCCGTCGTACTGATGAGTTCGGCTCGGGTATTGCCCAAAATCTTAAGGTCATTGATAGCTCCCGCACAATCTATTGAGTTGGTGGATAGGTAGTCTTGGCGGCGATTTTCGATCCACCAGTCTATGTCAGGTTCGTGGTATATTCTTATGGGCACAGACTTGAGCCACTGAATACGTCCACCGTTGGGAGCATTTCGACTATAAGGGGCCAAAGACCAGTATTTTTTCTGTGCTTGAAGGGGGCTTCCTCCAAAAGCGTTTTTCATTCGTCGCATTATTTCTTTCCCTTCTGCCACGGCAGCGGGGTGGAAATTGAGCTTTACTTTTCGAGTACATTCGTACCAAAAACGCTCGTAGTCAAGTGGCGGGTCAATGGCAAAAATAGCAACTGGTTGCCAAGGTCGTTTTTTTTCAATATTGTTTTCGCCCAGACGAACCGCTAAAACGCCACCCGCCGAAAGTCCCCCCACAATGACTTTGGTAAGAGGAATTTGATGCTTTTGACAAATATCTTCAATCATTTCTTCGTACTTTTTGAGGATGCGAGCGTCAAACATTGTCAGTAAATAATCAGCTTTTGGGACCAGCGAAGCTACTGCCAATCCTTGACGGGTAGCGATTGTAGGGTCAATAAAATCCTCGTAAGCCAGTACAATGAGTCCTTTGACGGGTGACTGGGGCAGATGTATTTGAAAATAATCCTCACTTTTATCAGCGGGATTTCGGTACACGATAGTTTGTCCAAAACCTATTTGAAAGGCGCAGACCAAGAAAAGTAATTGGATTTTTTTCATTATTTTGTTTTTGTGCAAAAGTAGCAACTGGTTTATTGTCAAAAAGTTAAGAAAGGTTAAAGTATGTTAAACGCTTACTGATTAGTAAAACCTGCCTCCAAATGCCTTATTTACAAAAACCAAAACCTTGTCAGAAATGCAACGCAGAGAATTTATACACAAAACCGCCGCTGGCGTGGCCGCTATTGGAATTCCTACCATTGTCCCCGCCTCTGTATTTGGCAAAAATGCCCCCAGTAACAAAATCAACGTAGCCCAAATCGGCTGTGGGCGCATCGCCCGCGAGCATGACCTGCCAGGCACCATGCAGCATGACCTCGGGCAAGTGATGGCCGTGTGTGACTTGGATGCCAACCGCCTCCAGGAAGGTAAGCAGTTTATTGAAAGTTATTATGCCAAAAAAACGGGCAGTGCCAGTGCTATCAACGTGAAAACCTACGCCGATTACCGCGAGTTGTTGTTGAACAAAGACATTGACGCGGTGGTGATTTCTACGCCCGACCATTGGCATTCGCAACCTGCGATGGAGGCGGCCTTGGCGGGAAAACACGTCTATTTGCAATTACGTTTCAAGTGGGTACGCAGCAGCGGTCGTCGTCGCAGTTTCGTATCGCGGCGGAGTTGGTGCGCAACGGGCGCATTGGCAAACTTCATACCGTCAAAATTGGCCTCCCTGGTGACCCATCAGGCCCTGCCGCGCCCGAAATGCCCGTTCCCAAAGGCTTCAATTACGATATGTGGCTGGGTTCTACGCCTTTTGTGCCATACACCGAGATAGGCGTTCACCCCCAAAAAGGCTACGGTCGGCCTGGTTGGTTGCGGTTGGAGCAGTACGGTGCTGGTATGATTACGGGTTGGGGGCAGCACCACTACGACTCGGCAGCTTGGGGCATGAATACCGAACTCACAGGACCCATTTCGATTCAGGCTACGGCGGAGTTTCCCAGGTCGGGTTTGTGGAACGTCCACGGGGATTTTATGGCCAAAGCTGAATACGCCAACGGTATCACCGTGTACACCAGCGGAGGGTTTCCCAACGGGATTCGTTACGAAGGGACCGAAGGTTGGATTTGGGTCTCACGCGGCGACTATCAAGCCTCCGCCAGCGACCCAGTATCACGCCAACAAAGTGCCAAAGCCCTTGACGCCAGCGACCCCAAAATCCTCACATCGGTCATTGGCGACAATGAAATCAAACTGCAAGTGAGCAAAGAGCATCACCTCAATTGGCTACAATCCATTTTGGGCCAAGCCAAACCACTCTCGCCCGTCGAGATAGGCCACCGGGCGTGTAGCATCTGTTTGATTACGCATATTGCGATGAAAGTAGAACGCAAACTGTACTGGGACCCCGCCACGGAGCGTTTCAAAAACGATGCTGAGGCCAACCAACTCCTCAGCCGTTCACAACGCAAACCCTACGGAACGAATTACGTAAAAGCCTAAGATAAACCTGCGAATTGGTGAAAATTGTAAAATTTCTATGATACTCAAACGATTGACGATTGCCCTTACTTTGTATGCTTCAACGCTCGCTGCCCAAAAAAACGACGCCAAAGTGAACCTCATTACCCTCGACCCGGGCCATTTTCACGCGGCTTTGGTCCAAAAAACCATGCTTCCCGCGCTCTCGCCCGTGGTACACGTCTATGCACCCGCAGGGGCTGATTTGGACGAACACCTCAAACGCATTGATGCCTATAACAAACGTCCCCAAAATCCTACCCAATGGCAAGAAGAAGTATATCGAGGGGCGGATTTTTTTCAAAAAATGCTTACCGACAAAAAAGGCGACGTGGTAGTAATGGCAGGTAACAACGGTAAAAAGACCGAATATATCCTCAAAACCGTTGAGAATCAAATGCACGTTTTGGCCGATAAGCCCATGTGCATTGATGCCAAAGGCTACCAAATGCTCAAAAAAGCCTTGGAAATTTCTTACTCTTAG
>JALOLW010000188.1 GCA_025455795.1 Spirosomataceae bacterium | reverse complement strand
ACGCGCCCGTAATCCACACTACTTTATTGGTTAGGTTCATTTGATTGTGATTTGGGGCTAAAATTAGACAACTGGGGACTTTTATAAAAACTTAGGTGTTGTATTTCTGTTGTTTCTTACAAAAAAACATCAGCAACCATCCTTATTATGCTTACGATTCATCCCCAAGAAGTCTCTGTTCCCGTTCTGCACGGCTATTTGCAAGGAGCCGTTGCGCCGCGTCCGATCGCCTTTGCAAGTACGGTTGATGCCGAGGGCAACGTCAATTTGAGTCCGTTTAGTTTCTTCAATTTGTTTGGCACCAAGCCTCCCACGCTGATTTTTTCGCCCAACCGCCGCGTGCGCGACGGCAGCACTAAGCACACCCTCGAAAACGTGCTGGAAGTGGATGAGGTGGTCATCAACATGGTGGATTACGCGATGGTTGAGCAGATGTCGTTGGCGAGTTGTGAGTACGACCGAGGTACCAACGAGTTTGTGAAGGCGGGTTTTACCGAAGCCCCCTCGCAGCGCGTGAAGCCCCCGCGCGTGGCCGAGTCGAAGGCGGTTTTTGAGTGCAAAGTCAAGCAAGTGATTTCAATGGGTGACGAAGGTGGCGCGGCCAATCTGGTGATTTGTGAGGTACTGTTGGCGCACTTTTCGGAAGATATTCTTGACGAAAATGGCCGCATTGACCAGCGCAAAACCGACTGGGTGGCCCGCATGGGCGGTGATTGGTACTGCCGCGCTCAGGGCGACGCGCTTTTTGAAGTACCCAAGCCGAGTATTCACAAGGGCGTAGGGGTGGACGCTATCCCTGATTTTATCAAAAATAATACGCTCTTCACAGGTAATGATTTAGGCCGACTCGGCAACATCGAAGCACTTCCCAACGAAGCTGATATAGAGCAGTTTGCGAAAGAAAACGCCGCCGAAGATTACGTCAGTGTTGGCAAAAGCCTACTCCAACAAGGCCGCGTCCGAGAAGCGTGGATGGCACTACTACTCAGCAAAAAATAGGTAGCCCAACAAAATACCCGCAACCACGCCCACGAAGTCGGCGATGAGGCCCGCCACGATGGCGTAGCGTGAGTTTTTGATACCCACCGAGCCAAAGTACAGCGCGACGATGTAAAAAGTAGTATCGGCAGAGCCTTGAAAAATACACACCAGCCGCCCCACGAAAGAATCGGGGCCAAACTGCTTCATGCTGTCTATCATCAACGCCCGCGCACCGCTGCCGCTGAGGGGCTTCATCAACGCCACCGGTAGCGCGTCGGTAAAAGCCGTGTCCATGCCCGTGGCGGCAAACACCCATTTGAGGCCATCTACGAGGTAAGTCATGGCACCTGCGTGACGAAACGCGCTGATAGCCACCAACATCCCCACCAAGTACGGAATGATGCGAACGGAGGTCTCAAAACCGCCCTTGGCCCCTTCGATAAACGTACTAAAAATATCAACTTTGCGCCACAACGCCCCCACCACAAACGAGGTGATGATGATAAGCAAAATGAGGCTACCCGTGATTTTAGAAAATGTTTCGAGTCCTTCTTTGGGCAAACCCGCCAAATACCAAAGCAGCAGTCCAACAGCGAGTGTAATACCTCCAAGCCAGCCCAATACGATGCGGTTGAAGAAGTTGATACGCTGATAAGTGCCTACTATCAAGATACTTACGACCGTCGTGACGTATGTGCCTATCAGACACGGTACAAAAATATCAGAGGGGTCTTTGGCTCCCAAAATGGCGCGTTGGGCCATGATAGAAAGCGGTATGATGGTCAGCCCCGAGGTATGCAGCACCAAAAACATGATTTGAGCGTTGGTGGCGTTGTCTTTGTTGGGGTTGAGTTCTTGGAGGCTTTGCATGGCTTTGAGGCCAAAGGGCGTGGCGGCGTTGTCGAGGCCGAGCATGTTGGCTGAAAAGTTCATAATCATCTGCCCGTGGGCGGGATGATTCTTGGGAACTTCGGGGAAGAGTTGGTTGAAAAACGGTCCGATGACCCTCGCCAAAAAGTTGATAGCTCCCGCTTTTTCGCCGATGTTGAGGATGCCCAAAAAGAACGTCATCACGCCCGCGAGCGGCAGTGCTACGTCCATGACGGCCACTTTGGCCGATTCAAACATCCCCTCTACAATGACTTTGAAGATTTCGGTGTCGCCCAAAAAAATCAATTTGGCCAATGCCACCACAAACGCAATGACAAAAAACGCCGCCCAAATAAAATTCAAAGCCATGATAGTGAAGGGTTTATGATAGGTTAGACAGTTGTGATTTCAACGTTGAAACCAACCTGCTATTTTTCTTTTCAATTTATACAAAAAAAACGAAATGGGGACATAAATACTGAATTTGATTTCGCCCCAGTGTTCGCTGATGTATTTTTGGGCGTTGGCTTCGGCCATAAAATACAAATCTCGGCTCGAATTGGCTTGATTGCCACTGCCAGAGGGATCAAAAAAGCCGTGGTGAGCATACGAATGAAAACTTAAATTTTTGAATGTATAACCCCGATTGAACATATCGTGCGTCCAAATCGTAACGATGTCGGTGCCGCCCCAATTTCCCCCAAAACAACCCACTGGGCCGTTGGGCAGGGTTTCTTGGCGGTATTTTTCGACATCCACCATAGCGCAGTACTCGTTGAGCCTACATTCGGGCAGTGGGTGAACGCGCCCCGTTTCGATGACTTTGAGTTCATAGTCTTTGCGCGGACTATCATACTTTGCCAAAAGTGCCAATAGCTCCTCTTTTGAAGGTACAAAATCTTGGTATTTGTCACCATTACAAAGTTGGGCGTAGTTGGGCCCTGCGGGGCAGTTCCAGCATTGTCCTATCATCCCCACACCGAGCAAGTCGGGGCGGCCATGTTCAAATATGTTGAGCATTTGCCCTATCATATCTCCAAAAAACACCATGTCGTTATGGATAGGACAGAGGTACTTTTTATCGGTTTTTTCAAAGGCGTACTGAAACAAGATACTGTGCCTAAAACGCGCATCGGTTTTGGCTCGTTCAAAGTTGTCCATCATCACCCCCAGCCCCAAAAAGTAAGCGGGAAAATAAACTTCGAGCTTTACTTCGGGGCGTTTGCGGAAATAGTCTATGATTTTGAAAATACCGATGTCGTCGTGGTGAGGCTGAAAAAGTTCGCGCGTCAAAAAGATTTTATCAATATGCTGTCCGCTGTGCTTGAGTAGGGTTTCAATGGTCACTATCGTTTGATAAGGTTTCCCATAAAACGAGATAGCTACGTCTATTTTTGTGTCCAATGTCATGCAATCTTGGTTGTAGAAGCTACCTACGTTTAGGCTTTACCGATGATTTTTTTGAAAGCACCGTGCGTGTGAATAATGCCTAACCATATTTTACGTTTGATGATATCGTACAGATTGGCCCGAGTGACATAACTACTAAACGCTATCGGTGCAAAGTTTTCGTTGATGTACTTTTCGGCGTTACGTTCAGCGTTGAAGTAAGTGTCTGAGCGTGAGTTGGATTGAGTTCCGCTGCCCGTCGCGTCGAAGGGGGCATGGCGGGTATAATCTTCGAGCGTAAGGTGCCGAAACGTATAGCCACGCTGGTACATATCATGTGACCATACCGTGGCGGTATCTACGCCGTTCCAGCCGCCGCCGTAGCAGCCAATATCGCCTTGGGGTAACGTTTCTTTGCGGTATTTTTCGACATCAATCATGGCACAGTACTCATTGAGGCGGCACTCGGGCATGATATGCACGCGGCCATTGTTGATGACTTTGAGCTGAATATCGCGGCGCGGAGTAGCGTGGGCGGCGGTGAGTTCGAGGGCTTCTTCTTTGGTAGGCACATACTGCTCAAACATCTTCGAGTGACACTTATTGCCCCAATCAGGTCCCGCAGGACAGCTCCAACATTGACCGATTGAGCCTACTCCCGCTACGTTTTCGGGGCTGTTTTCAAACGTTTTGAGCATATCACCAATCATATCACCGTAAAACAACATATCGTTGTGCATGATGCAGAGGTACTTTTTGTCGGTTTTTTCCAGGGCGTATTGGTACAAAATACTGTGCCGAAAGCGGGTGTCATGTTTGGCACGCTCATAGTCGGAGACTCCCAATCCTAAAAAATGATAAGGATATGATACCTCCAAACGCACCGAAGGGTCATTGCGGAAATAATCTATGATTTTAAAAATCCCTACGTAATCATCGTGAGGTTGGAGGCGTTCGCGTGAGAGGTATATTTTGTCAATGTGCTGTCCACTGTATTTCATCAAGGTTTTGATGGTGACAATCGCCTGGTAAGGTTTTCCGTAAAACGCAATCGAAACGTCTATTTTCTGACTCATTAGTGCGGAGGGAAACGTTATTTGTGGTTGAAAAATCACAAACTGTATCGGTACAATTTGCCCGCCAAAGTTACGATGATGGGGTGATTTTGCCAAAGTAACTTAAATTTTCGTAATTTTGCCTAATCACATTCAATCACTACCGACTTTGAAAGAATACGGAAGCAACGTCCAAAAACTCGCGGATTACTTGGTGTCTATTTACGACCGCGACAAGCGTACTCTCCAAGCGCATATTTTAGTAGAGCTGATGCGTCAGATTCACCCCAATATGCGCGATGGGCAAGATTACTCCCAAAAACTCTGGGACGACCTCTACATCATGACCGATTTTAAATTGGACGTGGACAGTCCTTTTCCACCTCCTGCCCCCGAAGCCGTGGGCAAAAAGCCGATGCAAGTGCCTTATCCTCAGCAGCATTTTCGCTACAAGCAATACGGTAAAAGTATGCTGCTGCTGGTCGAAAAAGCAATTGCTTGCGAAGACAAAGAAGAAAAATTGGCCTTTATCTCGTACTTGGTTCGTCAGATGCGTACTTTTTATGCCGTTTGGAACCGTGACAACCCCGATGATAACGTAGTGTTTGAGCAGTTGGAAGAAATCTCGAAGGGTCGCCTCCGCGAAGAATTGAATTATTTACGACAAAATGGCCTCATTGATTCAAATCCTCGTGACCGAGGCACAAACGTAGAACGATACCAACGCAACTTGCAAAATCAGCAACGCCAAAACCGAAATAACAATAACGGCGGCAACAATAATAGCAACAACAAACGGAACAATAATAATAACAGCAACAGCGGCAATAGTAACAACAATCGCCGTGACCGTGACCGCGACCGATTCAAAAAACGAAGAAGATAAATGGGTAGATAGTATTGAGTATTGGGTAGATAGTATTGAGTATTGAGAAATTACATTTTAGAAACATCATTCCCACTTCGCATATACGAGACCCAATACGCATTACACAATACCCACTACTCAATACGCAATACTCAATACGCAATACCCACTACCCACTACCCACTACTCAATACGCAATACGCAATACCCACTACGCAATACCAAAATGCAAATTCTCAAAAGCAAACGCCTCGAACACTTACGCTACGATATACGCGGCCCCGTCTATGAAAAAGCCTTGGAGCTTGAAGGTCAGGGGTACAAGATTGTCAATCTCAATATCGGCAACCCCGCACCGTTTGGATTTGATGCCCCCGACGAAATCATTCACGACATCATTCTCAACATCCGCAATGCCCAAGGGTACGTAGATTCACGCGGGCTTTTTGCCGCCCGTAAGGCCGTGATGCACTACACCCAAACCCAAGGCATCAGGGGCGTGGACATCAACGATATTTACATCGGCAACGGCGTGAGTGAACTTATCGTGCTTTCGATGCAAGCCCTTCTCAACGAAGGCGACGAAATCCTCGTACCCTCGCCTGATTATCCGCTTTGGACCACGGCAGTGGCACTCAGTGGCGGCAAGCCTGTCCACTATATCTGCGACGAAGGCAGCGATTGGAACCCCGATTTGGACGATTTGGAAAGCAAAATTACGCCCCGTACCAAGGGTATCGTGATGATAAATCCCAACAATCCCACGGGGGCGGTCTATGAGAAAGAAACCATACAGCGCATGGCCGAAATCGCCGAGAGACATCAATTGATACTGTTTTCGGACGAAATTTACGACAAAATCCTCTACGATGGGGCAGTTCACTATCCCGTTGCTACCATGGTACATGACACGCTCTGTGTCACGTTTGGCGGGCTTTCCAAAAACTACCGAGCGGCGGGTTTTCGGGGCGGGTGGATGATACTGAGCGGCACGAAGCACCGCGCCAAGTCGTACATAGAAGGACTGACGTTTTTGGCAAGTATGCGTCTCTGCGCCAATGTCCCCACGCAATACGCCATCCAAACTGCCCTCGGTGGCTACCAAAGCATTCAAGACTTGGTGTTGCCCACGGGACGTTTGCACAAGCAGATGAATTTGGTCTATGAACGGTTGGTCAATATCCCTGGCGTAAGTTGTGTCAAACCCAAAGGATCGTTGTACGTTTTTCCCAAAATAGACCTGCGGAAATTTGACTTCAAAAACGACGAAGATTTTGTGTTTCAGCTATTGTCGGAGCAAAAAGTGCTGGTCGTGTCAGGAACGGGTTTTAATTACATTCGCCCCGACCATTTTAGGATTGTGTTTTTGCCTTCGGTAGATGAACTGACCGTTGCCATGAATCGCATTGAAGATTTCTTGAATCACAGTCGGGTACACGCTACGCGGCCTTTGGAAGAATTTTTGGTGTAATATGACTCCCCTTGCTACAATAAATACATTCTATCAGGCCATCATTGACAAAAACGTGGCGGCAATTTGTGACACTTACGTTGCTTCTGAGCAGACGTATGTCGTACTCGAAGGGCCACGCTACACTACGTTGGGCTACGCCAAAATCGCCAAAGGCTGGGCTGACTTTTGCGCCTCACCGCTGTCGTTGCAAAGCATCGAGTGGGTCGAAGGCCCCTTTGAAGAAGCCTCTACCGACATGGCTTGGGTAGGTGGACAAGTCGTACTGACGGTGGTGGTCAATCAAAAAACCTTCTCGGTGCAGTTTCGCGCCACATTTGTATTGCTCAAAAACGCCGAGGGGCTTTGGCAAATCAAACACGAACACGTCTCGGGTCCGCTGCCCGACCCCTACGGCATTGGCGACTGGCTGAAGAAGTAGAAAAACAAGCTCGAATATTTGGTGCCGAATACCGAAAGATGAGTCCAACTGCTTCTTCATTGTTTGTTTGATATTCGATATTGACCATTCCTAAGAGGATTTTGTTCTTTCATCCCTAAATGATTTTGCGGGGAGATGAAGCTGTATAACTTTGCTTTCATCAATCAAAACCCTTTCAAAATCATGATTACTTTCATTGTTATTGTCGTTTTGGCCTTGCTCATCGTCTTGATGACGGTCAAGGTAGTACCCCAACAAACCGCCTACGTGGTAGAACGTTTGGGTAAATTTTATGGCGTATTGCAGCCAGGTATCAACTTCATCATTCCGTTTTTTGACCGTATTGCCTACAAGCACAGCCTCAAAGAAAAAGCCATTGATATTCCTGAGCATGGTGGACCCTCAAAGGGCCTCATACGGTATCAGTGACTATATTTTTGCCGTGACCCAACTCGCCCAAACGACCATGCGCTCCGAGATGGGTAAAATTGATTTGGACAAAACCTTTGAAGAACGTATGGTGATGAATCGTGCCGTGGTGCAGGCCATTGACGAAGCGGCAATTGGTTGGGGGGTCAAAGTGTTGCGTTACGAAATCAAAAACATCACGCCGCCCCAAAGCGTGCTTCACGCCATGGAAAAACAAATGCAGGCCGAGCGTGAGCGTCGCGCGGTGATATTGCAGTCGGATGGTGAAAAAATGGCCGCTATCAACATGGCCGAAGGACAAAAGCAGAAAGTAGTCCTCGAATCAGAAGCCTTGAAAACCCGTCAAATCAACGAGGCCGAGGGGCAATCGGCGGCGATAAAAGCCGTAGCCGACGCCACCGCCGAGAGTATCCGCGTGATAGCCGCTGCCATGCAAGAAAAAGGCGGTATGGATGCAGTACAACTCAAAGTAGCCGAGAAAATGGTAGATCAGTTTGGCAACTTGGCCAAGTCCACCAACACCATGATTTTGCCCGCCAATTTTGGCGATATGTCTTCGATGATTGCTACCGCTATGAGTATCGTAAAACAACAGAAGTAACATGGAACTATCAGCCACCCATATTTGGATAATCGTAGGGGCTGCGATGCTGATTGCAGAGTTGCTTACGGTCTCTTTTGTATCGTTGTTTTTTAGCATTGGAGGCTTTATTACGGCGATATTGAGTTGGATGGGCGTTTTGCCTACTTTCAATAGCCAACTGTTGTGTTTTTCGGTAGTGTCGGTGGTATCGCTGATGCTGCTACGAAAACCCCTCAAAAAACTCACCCGTAAAAACGCTACTTCGCCCGAATACTCGGAATACATCGGCGACAAAGCCTCCGTGATTGAGGTGATTCCGCCCAATGGCGAGGGGAAAGTGTTTTACAGAGGTACGGAGTGGATTGCCATTAGCCGCCACAAAGGAGAGATTCCGACGGGCAAATCGGTGATTATCAAGTCGCTCGATGGTATTAAGCTACTGGTAGAAGAAGCCTAAGAAGACTCCAATATTTTACTTTGCACGATTGATTCAAACACACAGCCCCGTCAAACTATTTGACGGGGCTGTGTGCATTTTTTGCCAATTGTAAGCGTGGCGCAATACTGAAAACGAAATACGCCCTACTACTTATTGGCTGCTTTTTTCTTTTCCATCACTTTCTTGAAATACGTCCAAGAGGTTTCGTTGGGGCGGGTATCGTCCACCGAAGGAGCAGTTTTGTAAGCGTTGTATTCGGGTACGGTATTGATGGCATCTTTGAGCACTTGGGGAAGGTCGTCAAACGATTTTACTTTCTTGCCAATACCCGTAAAAATCATCTGACCGACTTTGTCGCCCATGTTGAGCCACGGAAGCCACTTCGATACGCGCGTCCAAGCGATGAGGCTATTGTCGGTTTTGTCGCGGGTGGGGTCGGTGAGTTCGTTCATGGGCGTAATGGTCTGAAAAATCTCCATTGCCTGATACGTACCACCGATTTGGTCTTGGTAGTCACCGCCGAGGGGATTTGTGTAAAAAAGCGGTACTTCGCTCAACTCAAACCAATAGCCATCTTTTTCGTAACCTTTCATTTTGTAAGGTGTTTTGCCATCAGCACCCATGGCAAAACTCGGCCCACGGCCATTGACGGGGTCGTTGGCGATGTGAATTACATCCACGTTTTGTCCAGTCACACGTGGCGCCAGCCCCAGCCTTTTTCGGCATCTGTCACGGTTTTGCTTGCCCGCACGTTCATGCCATTGTAAACAAACAACAAGCGGTCTTTTTCGCCAGGTACGCGGCTATACACATTGCCACTCCAAAAATAAAAACAGTCTTCGCCGTCTTTGAGGCTTGATGTGATTTTGCGCTGCATCTTGATAGCATCTGTGGGATTATTGACATCCAACGGTGCAGGCGGTGGTGGCGGTGGTGTTTTGCTTTTTTTCTGCGCGTAGCTCACGTTCAATGCACCCGTCAAGCATACGAAAAGTAGTAGTCGTAGGATTTTCATTGTGTTTTGTGTTTAGAAGTTTTTGGGTTTGTTTAAGTTTTAACCCCGAAAGGTGCAACAATTTACAAAGAAATTGATAAAACCAAAATTCTAACGCCACCTAAAGAAGTAAAAGGAGAGTGCTTCATTGAACAAAAATCACTTTTTGAAGGTTAGATTTTAAACCAAAAATCGCGTAATGTCAGTCACACTTCCTACCATCAAGCCCACCGAAATAGGTCACAAAGGGATTTGGATAGCAGTTGTCATCTTGCTGCTGTGGGTGAGTAGTTTGCTCGTACTATTGCACTTCTCGCTCGACTGGCGTTCGCCGCTGTTGTACTTAGGGGTCTTGTTCCAAATGCACCTCTATACGGGCGTCTTCATCACCGCCCACGATTCGATTCACGGGGTGGTAGCACCACACCGCCCCCGTCTCAACTATTGGTTGGGCTTTTTGAGTGCGTCGCTGTTTGCTTTCAACAATTTCAAAACCCTCTCGCGCAAGCACCACTTGCACCACAAGCACGCTGCCACCGACCACGACCCTGACTATCACGATGGGCATCCCAATTTTTTTTGGTGGTTTTTGGCGTTTGCCAAAGAGTACATTTCTTGGTGGCAAATACTGCTCATGGCTATCACCTACAATGTCCTCAAACTTTGGTTTCCGTGGGAAAACTTGGTGGTGTTTTGGATGGTACCTGCGGTGTTGAGTACGTTTCAGTTGTTTTATTTTGGGACGTATCTGCCCCACCGTGGGCATCATACCAACCCACCGCTCAATGCGCGCAGTCAATCGCTCAACCACGTCAAGGCGTTTTTGAGTTGTTACTTTTTTGGGTATCATTTGGAGCATCACGCATACCCGTACTTGCCGTGGTGGCGGCTGCCCCAAGCGCGCGAAGAAGTACACAAGTTAGGATTTTGATTAGTCGTTTATTACCACAAAAACTATGATGAAATTTCGTGTATTGTTGCTGATTATCAGTTTGATAGGAGCGTTCGCGTCGTGCCAAAAAGCCGTTACGCCCGACCTTACTTCTACCCTCGGTGGAACGTACAACTTAACGCGGCTGCTGGTGGGGCCTACGTCGTTGGCAGCCACGGGCAATGCCGTCGTGACGGTCAATAGCAAATCGTCGGTGACGGTGAAAGTGACCGTGCAGAGTTCGTCGGGGGTGATAGCGTCAGAAACGGGCTACGCTGTTTCCAAAGAAAATGACAACTTTTTGCTCAAAGACGCTACCGCCACCAACACCCTCGGGACATTTGTGGGCAATCAACTCACGCTGCAAGTAGTTATCAATAACGGTGCTACAACGCTCAGATACACGGGCGAGTTTGTGAAGTAGAAATCTTCAATAACTATGCTACTGCTGCTCATTACAGGCACAATGGGTGCTGCTTTTTTACTGTCTTTTTTGTTGCTACTCAATCCTTTGCGTCGCAACGAGCGAGCCAATCGCTGGTTGGGGGTGTTTATGGGCGTGGTGGGCGCTTCGATGTTGGATATTTATTTGGAGCAAACCCAATTCGAAAAAAACGTACCTTACTTTTCAGAATGGCTCAACACCCTGCGCTACGTACTAGCACCGTCGCTGTACTTGGCCGTGAGTTTTTTTATGCACCCTACTCGTCGTTTTGAAAGGCGCGATTGGTGGCATTTTCTGCCCGTTTTGTCCTTTGCAATCGTGCGCCATATTTTTGTTTTTACGGGCCGAAACGTCGAAGACATCGCCGCCTTCAATATCAATGGCCACACGTTTAGTCAGTATTTTTTGCCTTTGCAAAACCTCGTTTACATGGTTGTTTCGTATCAAAAACTGACACGGCATAGCCGAAACGTCGAGTTGATTTCGGCAGATACCGACACCATTAACTTGGATTGGCTACGCAACATGATTCTGATTTTTGGGGTGTCGGTGCTGTTTTGGGGCAATGAAATATTCTTTGAAGAACCGTTTTTGATGCGTTTTACGCCTTACGTTTATGCAATTTCGGTGTTTTTTGCCGCTTACTTTTCGCTCAAACAAGCCCCCGTTTTCAATTTTCAACCCCAAGATTTGCCCGAAATCTCAGCCGTAATTCAGCAGGAAAAAACCAAAGCAAAGCGGCTGTCGCAAGCCCAACTGCACGCCCACCGCCTGCAACTCGACCACCTCATGTTCAACGAAAAACTGTACCTCGAAAATACCCTCTCTCTGTCTGACTTGGCCCAAAAACTCGACCTCAGCATCCACGATACTTCTTATCTTATCAACGAAACCACGGGCGACAATTTTTACAATTTCATCAATCGCCACCGCATAGAAGAAGCCAAACGTCTCCTCCGTGCGGGCAAAGCCGAAGACTTCAACATGCTCGGTATTGCGTTTGAAGCGGGCTTCAACTCCAAAACTACTTTCAACACCACCTTCAAAAAAATGGTAGGAATGTCGCCTTCAGCTTACTGGCAATCGCAACGGGAATGAAAAAATCCTGTTCCACTGGATAATCTCGAACCATCGAAATGGCAGCATTGTGTAGTTTTGGGGCAAGAATCAACACCAAAACGTCAAAACATGAACAAGCCTATTACAGCCATTTTTTTGTTTTTCTATTTTCTGCAAAGCCTCGTACACACACAAGCCTGTACAATTTTTATCGCCAATGACGGGCGTACTGTTTGGGTAGGCAACAACGAAGACAACACGACCGCCACCCGTCACCGCCTGTGGTATTATCCCGCCCACAAAAACACCTACGGCTACATGACGTGGACCGAACTCTACGGGGGCAAACTCCTGCACGGATTGGCGTATTTGTTTCCGCAGGGGGGCATGAACGAACATGGGCTTTTTATGGACTACACTGCCATCGAAAATCTCCCCGCCCAAACCGACCCAGCCAAGCAAAATCGTAAAAAAGAAGTGGTGCGCGACGTACTCAAAAAGTGCAAGTCGGTAGAGGAAGCGTTGGCGTATATCAAGCAGTACAACTTACCCCGCCTTACGGGGGCGCAGTTGTTTATCGCCGATGCCACAGGCGATTACGCCATCGTTCATGGAAGTTTTGTAGAACGTAAGAAAACACCCAATTTTGCCTTGACCAACTATCCTGTCCACAACGGCCGCCAAGAAAAATGCTGGCGACGCGAAGCGGCACAGGCGGCATTGAGCAACACTAAGCCTTATGCCCTCGACGACATCAAGGGTATTTTGGAGCGCACTGCCCAAAGAGACGAGGATGACATCGTGACTAATTACTCCATGGCCATCAATCTCAATACCCGCACGATTCACCTCTATTGCCAGCGTGACTTTACTAAAAATGTAGTAATTTCGCTCCAAAATGAGCTAAAAAACGGCAAAAAACACAAAAATTTGAGCAAGTATTAGCCATACTAAAAGACAGTTGTGCTGGTCGATAGCATCACAACAGGCGTTTCAGTTGCCGTTGGCTCTAAACGAAATGCGGTCTAAACTGAGATAAGCGTTTGAGCCTGTTACGATACTCAACCAAAAGTGATTTGCGAAATTTGACAAACTTTTCAGATTGATAATCAACGAGTTGAGTTGCGATTTTTTGTAAATTTGTCAAATTTGAGTATAATCCCTCATCAAAATCTTAAAGCACATCTCTTTTTACCCACAGATAATCGCCGGAGGTATTGGTACGAAGTTTGACAAACCCAAGATCTGAAGCACGGCGCGAAAAATCAGCAAAGCCTGTATCTTGGGCAAAGTAGTCGCGCATATCTTGGGTCATAAGTATAAAATTGACGCCTTTGATCTGAACGAATCGGGCAAAATCACCGTCAGTATATTCTTCGACGTGTATCCAAGTAGATTCTTCTTTGAGAAAAACACGGTACCAATACCGCTCCAATACCACCAAGCGCGTGTTGGGCTTGAGGCTTGTGATGTAGCGCACGTTGTCGGCGTGCGGTGTGGGTAGTTCTTGGCGGTAAAGTGGCACACGCGAAAAAATATACAAGCCCAATACCACAAAGCCAACGGTTTGGGCATTGATGTAGGGTAATGCGATTTGTCGAAAGACCAAACGATTGCTTACAAAAGCCAATCCCCATAATATCAATACCAAATGAAACACCAAATAGTGAGTACGCGGATAGACCAATACCGTGGCAATCAACGACGGCAACAACAACGCCAGCAAAGCCACTAATCCCCAAACATCCCAATTTTTTTGGCGTAGCTGTCGCCAAGTAGCGCGGTAGTCGAGGAGCGACAACATCAATCCTAACACCATCAATCCTACCATAAATCGCCCATTCGAGTACCACCCTCGGAACAACGTTTGATAAAAAGTATCAATGGCATTGCCAAGGTTGGCGGTAAAAGTATGGACGATGTTGGTCCAAAGATGTTTGAAAGCCCAAGCTGGCTGTTTGAGTAGGGCGTCTTTGAAACTATGCACATCATTGCCCAACACCCGATGAAAAAGTTGTATCTGCGCTTCGATAGTTTTAGGTTCTGGTTCATTGGTCCAATGATAATAGTAATTGGTTACGAAGTGCTGTTGAAAAGCGACTACACTCCGGTCGTCGCCGCCCATGAGTGGATTACCAAAAAGTGCATGAAGCAGTACAACCCCACTTAACCAACTGGTTACTATTGAGATAAATCTTGCGTGTGTCTGGGCGCGTTGTTTCCAAATAAAAAATAAGCCCATAACCGACGCCACCAAAAATGAAATGTAAAACTCTGGTCGAATATAGGCACACAAAAGTCCTACAAATGCGACGGCTAAAAAACGACTCCATTGGGGCCAAGAG